>JBEGNB010000201.1:0-3613 GCA_041182785.1 Bacteroidota bacterium | reverse complement strand
CTATAAAAAGTGATTGTGAAACGGTCATTGTTCCACGTGGAACAATGACCGTTTCACAATCACTTTTTATAGTCCATGATATTGATTTGACTTCTGCAGATATCCAGATCATGTGGATCATTGGAGGCGATTATAATTAATCTGTCCCCTGAATAATCCTGAACAAGATTTTTGTACCAGGCAATTCCCTGAGAGTCGAGATTGGTAGATGGCTCATCAAGGAGTACCGTCGAGCTGTTGGATGATAGTGCGAGTATGAGTTTCAGTCGCTGCTTCATGCCCGAAGAAAAGTGTCTGATTTCTTTATGCCTCGCTTTCGGATATCCGAGTATCTCAATTATTTTTTCTGTATTAAAATCCGGAGCAAGTGGCTTCATGTTAATATGAAACCTGATTGCTTCTTCCAGTGTAAGTTCCTCAATCAGCTCTATGTAGGGCGCTGCGTAGGAGATGTTCCGGAAAACATTTTCTGGCGGAACCTTGCTCCCCGAATTCAAAAAAGATATAGTTCCTTTAGTGGGAGAGAGGTGACCAGATAAAACCTTCAGGAGAGTGGACTTGCCGGATCCGTTTGATCCAAGAACAGCATAGGTATTGCCTTCTTCAAAGCGATATGAAAAGCCCCTGAATACCCAGTCGCGTAAATAGCGTTTCCCCAGATTGTCAACTACAATATCCATCGGATTTACTTTGACCGGAAACCTTTCATCAGACCACGCTTGGCCCCCTTGACGAAATCAATAATTCGGGTGCGATATTCACTTTCAGGAAGTTCTGCCTCAATCACATTCAGTGCCCTGGAAACAGCATAGCCTTTGACAAAAAGAATCCTGTAAACATCTTCAATCGCTCTCATTTCCTCGGCAGAAAAATTGCGGCGTTTCAGTCCGATAGTATTAATACCTGCATAAGAGAGCGGGTCTCTGCCTGCCGTCACGAAAGGTGGAACATCTTTGAGTACGACGGAAGCTCCGGCAATCATGGTTTGCTCCCCTATACGGACAAACTGATGAACACCGGTCATGCCTCCTATGGTTGCCCACTCACCAATTTCCACATGACCAGCTACGGTTACGCCATTGGCAAGTACCGAATCGTGTCCGATAATACAATCGTGTGCCACATGTACATAGGCCATGAGCAGACAGTTTTCTCCTATTTTAGTGTTGCCACCGAATTTCAGATTACCCCTGTTCAGTGTACAAAACTCCCGGATGATAGTGCCTCCACCAATTTCCAGCGTAGCAGGTTCGTCCAGTATTACCTTGGTTTGAGGTGTTGCGCTGATAGATGACCCATTGAAGATACGGCACTCATCGCCTATCCGGGCGCCGTTATAGATATGCACGCCGGATCCGATATGACAATTGTCGCCTATTACGACATCCTCTTCGATCGTCGTGAAAGCACCAATCGTTACATTCTTTCCGATCCGGGCCTTGGGGTGAATATCCCTCATGGTGGTTTGTGAGTAATCCATTAAGCAAATTTGGTTGGGGCCAGCTATTTTTGTTCTTCCGGGTTTGGCTTGGTACGCCTTACAATCTGGGCCGTCAGTTCTCCTTCGGAAACAATTTTGTTGCCCACGTAGATAGTACCCTGCATGTGAACAATCCCGCGGCGAATCGGTTCGATAAGTTCCATTTTAAGAATCATCGTATCACCGGGCATCACCTTTGCCTTGAACTTGGTATTGTCAATTTTCAGGAAATAGGTATCCCAGTTACCCTGATCGGGTTGACTGTACAAAGCGAGAATGCCTCCCGTTTGGGCAAGCGCCTCAATTTGAAGCACGCCCGGGAACACCGGATTATCGGGAAAGTGCCCCTGAAAGAAAGCTTCATTGATAGTCACATTCTTGATACCGACAACATGTGTACTGCTTATCTCAATAATTTTATCAACAAGCAGGAAAGGGTAGCGGTGCGGCAGCATTTTGGAAACACCATTAATATCCAGTACAGGTTCCTTTTCAGGATCATATTTCGGAACCCCCATCAGCTTCCTCTTTTCCATCATATCCTTTTTCAGGATTTTGGCAAACTCTGTATTGGCCGTGTGACCAGGCTTGGTAGCTACAATCTTCCCTTTGATGGGTTTCCCAACCAGTGCAAGATCGCCAACCACATCCAGCAGTTTGTGGCGGGCTGGTTCATTCTGGAAATGAAGCTTGATGGTGTTGAGAACTCCACCCTGCGGATCAATATCCAGATTGGGGCGGTTCAGTTTCTTCGACAAATTTTCAAGGTCGTCCGGCTCCATCTTCCGGTCGGCAATAACGATTGCATTATCAAGAGCTCCACCTTTGATCAGACCCATATCAAGTAACTTCTCCAGTTCGTGCAAAAACACAAAAGTTCTGCACGGAGCAATCTCGGTTTCAAAATCCTTGATATCAGACAGAGCGGCGAACTGCTGGCCAAGTACACTTGAGTTAAAGTCTATCATTACCGTAGCCTCGAAATGATCAGAGGGCAGTGCCATTATTTCAGTACCGGTTACTTCGTCCTTGTAGGAAATTGGCTCGGTAATTTCGTAATAATCACGTTCAACGTCGAGTTCTACCAGACCCGCCTCTTTCAAGACATCAACAAATGGTTTGGCAGTGCCATCCATAATAGGCATCTCGGGTCCGTCTATTTCCAGCAGGACGTTATCAATACCCAGCCCGATAAGCGCAGACAAAACATGTTCAACCGTAGAAACCTGAGCATCGCCAATCTTTAGCGTAGTACCGCGGTTCGTCGAGTAAACATATTTTACATCTGCCGGAATGACCGGCTGATCTTCCAGGTCTATGCGTTGGAAACGATATCCGTGATTCGCCTCTGCGGGCTTGAAGGTTAGAATCACACTCTTGCCTGTATGAAGACCAACGCCTTTTACAGTTACCTGATTCTGAATGGTAAATTGTTTCATGATGTAGTATTTGCACCTGCAAAAGTACGACAGCAAAAATTGATTTGCCCGAATTTTAATAGGCCGGTTTCCCGTGTGTGTATGGGGCATGCCATTACCTTTGCAGCGATGGAACAAAATGAAATAATTCAGGAAACAGCACATCTCATCGAGGGCCCCTTTGACCTGACAAATACAACTGTGTACACAGAAGATGACCTTGTCACGGCACTGGCTGAACGCATAGCAGTTATGCTCGAAAAACAACCCGAACAACTGATGAGCCTGCTTTACAGACTCGATGTACTCGAAAAAAAGATAGTACCCGTTATGCGACCCGACGCTCCCGAACCTGCCAATATTGGTTTGGCCCGTCTTGTTGTGGAAAGACAAAAGCAAAGAATCGAAACGAAAAAAAATACACGAATTGATCCGCTCGAAGATATGGATGATTGGAAGTGGTAGGCCAAAATAAGCATGCCACCACCTGAACATTGATTACCTTTGCAGCGTTTTCCAAAATAAAACTAAAAAGATCATGCAAGCCAACGGTACAGATACAGCGATCAAACGCTCAGCCAGAGAAGATCGCTACCAGCACCACGACTACTATCTTCTCGATGAATTGCTCTCACCCGAACACCTGATCGCCCGCGATGCCGTCCGGCAATGGGTCAAATCGGAGGTAAGCCCAATCATAGAAGACTATTCCCAC
>JBEGNB010000200.1:0-12743 GCA_041182785.1 Bacteroidota bacterium | reverse complement strand
GGAGTGCTGGAGGCTGCGGGGGCAGCTGTTTCGGCCGGTTGTTCATCAACGATGAAAACGGACCGGACTTTTTTCAGAAAATCGCTCATTTTTTTTAAGTTATGTCCATTCCTTTGGCCGGGCTGGCCACCGGTATCTCCCGGGATTTGAAAAAGACGGCTCAAAGGTGGGGGTACACAGACGTACACGCGCCGTTTCGTCGGCGAGTGAGACTATTTTAACGACAAAGTTAGTAAAAACGCTTCTAGAGTCCAAGCAAATGCCCCATGAGTTGTTGCTTGGTGCGCAGGTACTCGCGGTCGCCGTCGTGCGGCGGAATGACAAGTGGAATACGGTTCGTGACCCTGACAGGGGAATTGCGGAGTGCCTCTACTTTTTCAGGGTTGTTTGTAATCAGTTCGATGTCACTGATTCCCAGGTCGAGGAGTATCCTGATGGCGGCGTCGTACTGCCGGGCATCCGCATCGAAACCGAGGTGTGTATTGGCATCAATGGTGTTGAAGCCCAGATCCTGCAGGTTATAGGCTTTGAGTTTGTTGATAAGCCCGATACCGCGGCCTTCCTGCCGCAGGTAAATGACTACGCCACCTTTTTCGGCGGCCATACGGAGGGATGCATCCAGCTGATCGCCGCAATCGCAGCGCATGGAGCCGAATACATCGCCGGTCATGCACTCGGAATGTATCCTGACGGGTACTGGCACTGAGGGGTCGAAGCCATCCGCCACCAGCGCCAGGTGCGGCATGGGGTCGGAGTGACTGTCGGCGTAGGCCAGCATGGTGAACTGGCCATAAGTAGTTGGAATCGGGGCTTCAGCCTGTCGGAACATGTATAATTAACAGTCAAAATGCCCCTGTGTTCGGGACAAGTCATTTAATTCGCCTGCAAAAATCGGTATTTTTCCAATTACCTGTAAAACATACCTATTTTTGCTCCTCAAGTTGTTCAACTCATACGCCCAAACGTGAACTTTTTCGCCCGAACACTCCGAAACTGGTACCAGTCCATCCCCCGCGATGGCGACCGGATTCTCTGGAAAAAATATCTGCTGAAGCTTGCGCTGAAACTGACGGCGTGGTTCTTCGGCCTGTCTGTTGGTATTGTCCTCCTCTACTGGATTGTACCGGTTCCTGCCACGGCCCTTATGTTTCAGCGCTGTTGGGAACAATGGCGCGACCCCGAGCGGGAAGTACGTCTGAAGCACGACTGGGTACCCTATGAGAAAATCAGCAAGTACATGCAGCTCGCGGTAGTCTGCTCGGAAGATCAGGAATTTCTGGAACACGAGGGTTTCGATCTGGAGGCCATTGAAAAGGCCTACAAATACAATCAGAAGCATAAACGGAAGCGCGGAGCCAGTACAATTAGTCAGCAAACAGCCAAAAACGTGTTTCTCTGGCCCAGCCGCTCCTGGATCAGAAAGGGATTTGAAGTGTATTTCACGTTTGTCATGGAGATGATCTGGGACAAGAAGCGCATCATGACAGTATATCTGAACAGCATAGAATTCGGAGATGGTATCTACGGGTGTGAAGCCGCGGCACAGCATTACTTTGGAAAGTCAGCTGAAAAACTGAACAGAAGAGAGGCGGCATTACTCGCGGCTGTTTTGCCCAATCCCATTATTTACAAGGCCGACAAACCCTCCAGGACGGTGCTCGACAAACAGGCGTGGATTCTCAATCAGATGCGTATGTGGAAGAATGAAATTGACTACGATGATCCCAATACACCCAAAAAAAATAACTGACGCGCTGAAATGAGCAAGAAAAACAAACAGGTTCAAAATACTCCAGCTCCGCCTGCCCCTGCGGAAAAGTCGCCCTTCAGTTTCTTCACCCACCCGCTGCTGCCCGTTGCTGTGCTGGTGGCTGTCGTCGCGGCTGTTTACTGGGGATCACTTCAGAACGATTTTGTGGCTTTCGACGACGACAAGTCAATATGGTATAATCCGCACCTGAAAAACCCGACGTTCTCCGGTATTTTCGGTGAACAGCTGGTGGGCATGTATGTGCCGGTGACCAGTATGATGTATGTGCTGATTTACCAGCTTTTTGGTGAAAAAGCGTCGTATTTTCATGTTTTTGGACTGCTCATTCACCTGTTGAACGTATTTATGGTGTTCAGGCTCTTCCTGCGCGTGCAGCCGCGCGCGTGGGCGGCTTTTTTCATCGCACTGCTTTTCGGCATTCACCCTATGCTGGTGGAGCCGGTCAGCTGGGTATCGGCCCTGAGTACGCTCATGTTTTCCTGTTTCTACCTGGTTACCCTGCACCTTTTCTGGTCGTTTCTGGAGGAAAAAGGCAGTCGCTACTTCTGGCTGGCACTTGGTACGTTCATCCTGGCCGGACTCTCCAAATCGGCAGCCGCCACGCTGCCTGTGGCGCTGGTAGTGCTCGACTGGTGGAAAAACGGACAATTGAACGGCCGGGTGATTCTCTCCAAGTGGCCCTTCTGGCTGGTTAGTGCCGCACTGGTTGCACTTACTTTTATCACCAGAGCGGCAGAAGGACACGATATCGGAGGTTCAACTAATACATTTACTTTTGTTGACCGCCTGTTCATGATCAGCCAGACGGTTTTCTTTTACCCTTTCAAATTACTCGTGCCAACGGGTTACAGTATTTTCTACCCGTTTGTCAAACAGGACGGAATGTGGCGTGCCGACTATTATCTGGCATTGCCTGCGCTGGGTCTGCTGGCCTGGTGGGTGGTGAAAAACTGGAACAAACACCGCGATATCATATTTGGTATCGGCATGTACCTCGCTCCGCTTTTCCTGATGCTGCCGGTGGTTTCGGTGGGTACCGCCGAAATGCGCAACGACCGGTATGCCTACCTGCCCAGTCTGGGGGTGTTTTTCCTGCTGACCCTCCTGCTGGACAAACTCCGGTCGGATACGAGTAAATACGCCGTACTTGGTGGCCTCGCTGCTCTTTTTGCCCTGAATACGGGCAGTCAGACCGAAGTATGGAAGGATGGAACCGCCCTTTTTGGCAATTGCGTTGAAAAAACACCTGAGGCTGCGCTTTGTCAGTGCAACCTGGGTTACAGCGAACTGCTGGCACTTTCTTTTGAAAAAAGTGTGGAACACTACTCCAGTGCACTGCGCCTCGACCCCACCTATGTAGAAGCCTACAACGGGCGCGGACAGGCGTACATGAACCTGAAGAAGATTCCCGAGGCTATATCGGATTTCACGAAAGCTATTGACGCTGGAATCGTCACGCCGAAACTTTTTGGCAATCGCGGAAAATGTTACGCGCTCCTCGGTCGTTTTGAAGAAGCATTGCCTGACTTGAGTAAAAGTCTGGAACTGGAGCCAAAATCGGCCGAAATATGGTATTTCAAGGCGTTTTCTGGCGAAAAGGCGGGGAAAATGACAGAGGCTCTCGGCGATTACTCCAAAGCCATCGAACTCAATCCCAACTACGTGGAGGCGCTCGTGAACCGCGGACTCCTGTACTATAAAGACAACAACTTCGAACAGGCTGTCAAGGACAACACGCGCGCACTCGCGATTGCCGCAGCGGGAATCAAACCGATGATTCTGGTAAACCGCGCCAATGCCCTCATGCAGTCCGGACAACTCAACGAGGCTCTCGGCGATCTCAATGAAGCGGTGACTATTGATCCGAACTATAAACGAGCCTATCAGTCAAGAGCCGCAGTCTATCAGAAACTCGGACAGGATGCCAAAGCCAGAGAGGATCTGGCGCGTTAAACTATCTTTTCATGAGCAACAAAATCAACCTCGGCGGATTCGTGTTTTCTACCGATCCCGACTTTAAGCCGGCGGAGGAGGAAAAGCATACCAGTATGGTGCCACCACAGAAACAAGTACTTCGCATCTGGCTCGAAAGGGGCAGGGGAGGGAAGGAGTCAACCGTCATCAAGGGCTTTGAAGGTTCCGACGAGGCACTTTCCGAGCTGGCCCGTGTTATCAAGAACAAATGCGCAGCCGGCGGCAGCGCCAAAGATGGCATCATCATTGTCCAGGGCGATCACCGCGACAAAGTGCTGAAACTTCTGTCGGAAGCCGGTTATACCAACGTCAAAAAAGCGGGTGGATAGACATGAAGACACCTATATTACATGTATTGGCCATTTGCGTGGCATTGTCCTCCTGCGAACCTGCCCGGCAGGCTACCGTACCATCCGGTAACAGGGTTATAAAACCGGCGCCTGCTCCGGGAACCATGGACACCATCCGGTGGCGGGAAAACAATACACGGCCTGTAATCAAAGACGATGCAGCCGGTGCACAGAAGAACATGGGCAGTGGTCAGACCTGGCATATCGGCTATCTGCTGCCTTTCCTGACTGAACAGACGGAAGAGGGCAGTGTGCCCGAGAAAAGCCGCTTTGCCCTGCAGTTTTATGCCGGAGCCAAACTGGCCATGGAAGACCTCTCGGCAGAAGGAAAAATCAGACTGAAAGCCGACGTCTGGGACACCCATTCATCCGATGAAGATTTCACAACACTGCTTGAGGGGACACCGGGTATCCAAAAACCGGTATTGTATATCGGTCCGGCCCGTACCTCTCAGGTAGAGATATTTGCAGAATGGGCTAAAAAGAACCGCAAAATAGTGATATCGCCGGAGTCGCCGGCTTCAGGACTCACCGAGAACAATCCGGGATTCATACAGATCAATCCATCCCTTCAGTCGCATTGTGAAGCCATCATGGCTTACATACTGGAGAACAACAGCGCGGACGCCGTCACGCTCGTATGCAGGGAGAAGGAAAAGGACAGACTGGACTACTTCAGAAGTGCCGGTACGGGGGCAGGAACTCTTCAGGAGCTTGTCATACCGGACGGAGTAAACAATTTCGACAAGGCAGATCTGAAAAAATACCTGAAGCCCGGAAAAGTGAACATATTCATTTTACCATCCTGGGGCAGTCAGGACTTTGTCATGGCATTTCTGCGGAAACTGCGTGAAGTGAAAGGAGCAAACAAGGTGGAGGTGTATGGAATGCCGCAGTGGCAGAACTTCGAGAGCATAGACGGAGAGTACTTCTCCATCCTGAATGTTCATATCAGCTCGGCCTTTTGGGCAGACCACAGTGACGAGAAGGTAAAGCGACTTGAGAACCGCTTTTATGAAATGACAGGCACACTGCCCGATGAAGATGCCTTCACCGGTTACGATGTGACCCTGTTTGCCGGTAAAATGCTGTTGCGTTACGGGCTCTCTTTTCCCGACCGGCTGCAGAGAGAGAGCTATGCCGGATTACAGGGAAAATTCTGGTTCGGGAAAAGTACATCCGGGACCGTTGATGCCGGCGACGGGGATTTCGGTTACTGGGAAAACCGGGAAGTTATGATACTGAGATTTGGCAACGACGGGTTCAGGCCTGTCGGTACTGATCGCTGACCTCTTCGATAAACGAGAGAATTTCGTCCCGGCCGAGTCGGTACTGACTGGATGAAACAAACCAGGTGGGTAGCGTTTCCCAGTCCTCGCTCAGTTCGTCCATGAACATACCGGTGTGTTTGTCGAGCAACGCCTTGCTTATACGGTCGCTTTTGGTAAAAATAATGGCGAACGGAATCTGGCTGGCACCGAGGGCGTTGATAAAGTCAATATCAATCTTTTTGGGGGGCAGGTTGGAATCAATGAGGACAAAAGCTACCGCGAGTTGCTGACGTTTGATCAGGTAGTCGTTGATCATAGTGGTTAGATTGTCCTTCTCCTTTTTGGAAACGCGGGCAAAGCCGTAGCCCGGCAAATCAACCAGATGCCAGTTACTATTGATAAGGAAGAAATTGAGCAGGCGGGTTTTCCCCGGGGTGGAGGATACCTTGGCGAGTCCGTTTCTGCCGGTGAGCATATTAATCAGTGAGGACTTGCCCACATTGGAACGCCCGATGAAGGCGAATTCGGGCAGTTCGGAGGGCGGGCAGAGTTTTTCCCTGGGGAAAGAGCCAACGAAATCGGCGGAAGTGATATTCAAACCTGAGTCTTAATTTTGGTGAAAAGCGGGCAAAGTTAGTTAGAAAAGGGTTAAATTGACCAGGTTGATGCAACCTTTGAAATTAAAAGAGAGAAAAGTGCGTTAATATGTCATCAACTCCTGACAAAAGACCGGATTAACACTAAACATCATGAACAATATGAATCGTCAATCAATTTCGTTCAAACCACTTTTTGCAGCGGCGCTGTTTCTGTTCGTTTTCCAGAGTGCGCAGGCACAGTTCATTTCATTCGGTCTGAAGGGAGGCCTGAACACCCAGGTAAACAAGCCGGACGACTTATCCATCCCACAACTTGATACCTTCCTCAATTTCGGGGTGGACAAGCTGAGGATGGGTGCCCAGTTCGGAGCATACGTCAGAATCGGTAACAAGGTATTCATACAGCCGGAATTGCTGTTCAACTCCAACCGGACTGACTTCAAGACAGAAGATATCAATTTCCAACAGCTGGTGAGGCAGGAAAAGTACCAGTATCTCGACATGCCGGTACTGATTGGTTTCAAAATCGGGGGTGTGCGCTTTCAGGGCGGACCCGTAGGTCATATATTCATCAATTCGAAAAGCGAGTTGAAAGACCTGGAGGGTTACGAGGCCAAGTTCAAGCAGATGACCTGGGGTTACCAGGCCGGATTGAACATCAAGCTGCTCACCCGCCTGTCGCTGGACATCCGTTACGAGGGCAACTTCGACAAGTTTGGCAGCCACATCAACTTCTACGGCAACACCTACCAGTTCAGCACCACGCCGAACAGGCTGATTGTGGGAGTGAACCTGGCGATCAAGAAATAGTAAAACCATTTCTGTATTTGAACAGGCCGGAACCCTTGACCAGGATTCCGGCCTTTCATTTTTACAGCGGCAAACAAAATGCTCCAATCAAATATTTCAGGCGAAAAGTTTGTAAAAATCAACATAAATCATACATTTGCACCCGTAAGGGTGTGTACTGTATAGTCGGAAACACAAATTAACAGTCCACAGAATAGTTTTTCCTTGCAAAGCGCCTTTTTTCGCACAAAACTGGCGGCTCAGCGAGCCCTCTGAATAATAATCACTCTTATTGCAAATCGCATCGCATGAAAAGTAACATTTTGTCAAAATTCCGTGGGGCTCTGTCCAGAACCCTTCCAATCGCCGTATTATCATGTGCGATTGTGTTTCTTTCTACAGTAACGTCCTTTGCCCAGAACAACAATGCCGATGAGGGTAACTTGTCTGTTTTGTCCGGTAAAGAGTGGAAGTCCGCGGCAGATGCTGTTTTGGTGCTTCAGGAACAACTCGATCATTCAGAAGCAGTTTTGAGCGACTCCCAGTTAAACGCAGATGAAAAATCCGTACAAATGCTTCACAAGCGGGTTTCTTCAGTTGTCATGGACGAGCTACAGAGTGGCAACAGTGTTTACGATTCCGTAGTAAAAGGCTATAAAAAAGTTCAGCCTGAGGTTTTGAAAAACCCGGATATGACACTGGTCCCTGAAGGGTATCTTGATGTCTATATTCTCGTTCTGTCGGAGTTGCTTTCAGCCGTGCCCGTGATGATCACGGTGGAAGGAAACTAATCCTGCATTAGAGTGTTGTTCTTCTCTCATTCGAATTCAATCTTTCTCATGAAAAGTAATTTACATATTCTAAACTTTCTGACAACTGCCGCTTTGGTAGTAACGGGTTTGCTACCTGCTTTGCAAGCACAAACCACGTTGATTGACCCTGCAGGTGCGGGAGGTTTCGAGTTGGGCGGCGATTTCGCCTCCAACGGCTGGACCGTAACCAATGGTACGGCTGTCGCTCAGTGGAATGTCGGTACAGTTCCGACACTTTTTTCTTCTAAGAGCGCCTATGTGTCAGATAACGGAGGTTCTGCTCACTCATATTCGCTTGCCACAACCGGAAGTCTGGTACATTTCTACAGGGATGTTACATTCCCTGCCGGAGAGTCACAGATTGCTATGTCATTCAACTGGTATTGTGCAGGTGAAAGCACCTACGACTTTATGCAGGTTTCAATTGGATCGACGTCCATCGTGCCTGTTCCTTCGGGTTCTGTATCCGGCTCCAACGCACTTACAACGCCTGTTATTCCCGGAACCACAGTTATAGGTGGATACAATCTTCAGGGTACAGCAGTTCAGACCGTCAATACCACAATTCCTGCCAGTATTGTAGGCAACTGTTCTGCGCCTGTTACACTCAGGTTGTTCTTTACCTGGCGTCATGACGGTTCAGCCTTTAATAACCCTCCTGCTACGATTGACAATATATCGGTGGTTTCTTCAGCTCCCGCTGCACCACTTTCAGGAACATATAGTGTCGGTCCAACAGGCGTTTATTCCACGCTGACTGCAGCGGTTAATGACGTTAACACCAAAGGAGTTACCGGACCAGTCATTCTTGAGCTTCAGGCTACATATACCGGTGCTGGCGAGGTGTATCCAATTGTTCTCGCTGGTCAAGGTTCATGCAACCCTTTGTCTTCAACCAATACAGCTACCATCCGTCCGGAATCCGGTTCGGGCCCGTTAACCATTACGGGGTCCGGTGCAACTGCATTCATTGATATAAACGGAGGAAAATGGTGGAGAATTGATGGCCGTCCCGGCGGTACAGGCACATCGAAGAATCTTACAATTCTTAATACAAGTACGGCAGCTTCTTCTTTGCGTTTCATCAATGAAGGTTCAAACAACATTATTCGCTACTGCAATTTGCGTGGTGTTGCCACATCTACTGTAAGTGGTGTGGTTGTATTCAGTACTACTTCCGGAAGTGGTGGTAACGACAACAACCTGATTGAGTTCTGTGATATTTTTGACGGAGCAACCAATCCTGTCAATGGAATATACAGCTCTGCCACAACTACTACGAGCTCCCAGTATAATGACAACAACGTCATTACAAACAACAACTTTTACAACATGTTCAGTGCTTCCTCCGGTTCCAACGGGGTGAATTTAGCATCCGGAAATTCGGGCTGGACTATCAGTAACAACAGTTTTTACCAGACTGTGTCGAGAGCTCCTACAGGTGGTACTCACACGGCAGTACTTTCTTCCAGTTCGCTGAATCAGGGTCTCTCTGTTACAGGTAACTTCATCGGAGGTACAGCACCTATGGCTGGAGGTACTCCCCTTACCTATACAGGTGCGGGTATCTTCCGTTTTGTTCAGTTCACTGTGGGTACTGTTTCTACCTCCACGATTAGCGGAAATACCTTCCAGAACATCTCTGTAACATCTTCAAGTACCTCTCCCTCGCAGTCACTTGTTTCTCTGTTGACTGGACGCATTGATTGTATTAACAATACTATCGGTAATCAGACAGGGGTAAATAATATCGTTTTCAGCCTCTCTGGGTCGGCTGCAAGATTACAGGCAATAGTTGCTGGTACGGGTACCCCCGAACTGACAACAATAAGCGGAAATAATATTGGATCCATGTCCCTTGTTGTGACGGGAGCACCCGCAACAGTACCTGCATTTTTCCCGATTTCTGTTCAAGGTACTACCACTGGTCACAACTTTACTGTGTCCAATAACATCATAGGAAGTCCTACTGTAGCAAATAGTATTTCCTCCAATGCAAACAGTACACTTTGCGGAATCATCTCCTTCTCTGGAGCTGCCGGACAGATATACAATGGGAATACCATTGCCAATCTTAATAATACCAGTACCGGGACCAGCGCGAGTGCCTATGGTATGAATCTTCAGGGCTCTGGTACTTCTCCTGCCCTTCTTGGGACTTTTACGGCCAATCAGAACACAATTTTTAATATTGGCACGTCAAGTGGTGCGACCACAATTATTTCTGCGCTTGGTCTTGTAGCTTCGGGAACAGGTCAGGTAAGCGGTTCCAACACTTTCAGCCAAAATACCGTCCACTCCATCTCCAACACCAATACAACAGCAGCAACCATTGCAGCAGGTGTTCTTTTCTCACTTTCTTCGACCACTGTCAACCTGGTAGAGCGAAACCTGGTTCACAGTATCTCGCTTGGAACTAGTGGAAGCGGATCTATAACCGGCATTCAGATTAACTCTGGCACTGGTATATACCGCAATAATATGGTTCGTGTCGGTGTTGATGCTGCCGGCAACTCTGTTACCGGTAATTATATAGTTACCGCACTTGCAGAGGCCTCCGCTGCTGTTCCTTCCATACTGCATAACAGCTTGTATGTGGGTGGAAGTGGTGTTACCGGAACAAGTAATTCTTTCGCCTTACGTTCTCTGGCAACATCCACAACAAGCAGGGTTTATCGCAACAATGCTTGCTTTAATGCGCGCAGCAACGGAACTGGCACAGGCAAGCACTACGCGATAACCTTGGCCGGAACTGCCGCATATCCTGCAGGTACCCAGTCCGACAACAATCTGCTGTTTACCAATGGAACCGGTGGTGTTCTTGGATTGTTCAACAGTACTGACCAGACTACACTGGCTGCATGGAGAGCAGCGTCTGGCAACGACTGGGCTAGTGTAAACGGCGATCCTGTGTTTGTAAACCCGGGCGGTAACGCATCAACTGTGGATTTGCATATCCAGACAGGTGTACAAACTTTTGTTGAGTCACTTGGAGCAGTTCTCCCTGATGTGTCCAATGACTTTGACGGACAGACCCGTTCTTCGCTTACACCTACTGATATTGGTGCCGATGCAGGCAATTTCGTGCCAGTTACAACTGATGTTTTTGCACCGTCTATTTCTTACGTCAGTCTCCCTGCAACTTACTGTGGAACAAGTGAAGTTGTACTCTCCGGTGTGTCAATTACCGATTTGTCGGGTGTACCTACTTCCGGAACGCTGGTTCCGCGTGTATACTTCAGAAAAGGTGCAGGAGCATGGGCATCTCAGCCAGGAACGCTCTCAAGCGGAACAGGTACAAGCGGAATATGGTCCTTCACTATGCCTGCCGCCGATATGGGAGGTCTGAGCTCTGGCGATGTAGTTTCCTACTATATCATCGCTCAGGATGTTGTTACGCCAACCCCCAATATCGGATCCTATATTGGAGGTGCTGTTGCAACAGATGTAAATACTGTAACGTCTCATCCGGTAAATGCATTAACTACCACCGTCCGTGCATTTATCAGTGGAGTTTATAATGTCGGTTCAGGTGGTAACTATGCTACACTGACTGCCGCAGCGGCAGACTACAACATCGGCTGTCTGAACGGTCCGGTTACATTCCAACTGACAGATCCGCTCTACACGAGCCCGGCAGAAACATTCCCGATTCAGTTGAATGCAATTCAGACATCCAGCGCAATCAATACCCTGACAATCAAGCCATCGGTCGCAGGTGTTGTTGTATCCGGCAGTGTGGCAAGCGGAGCATTGTTAAGGTTGAATGGCGCTGACTATATTACTGTTGACGGTAGTACCAGTGGTGGTTCCGACAAAAACCTGACATTCACAAACAGTGCCACTACAGCACCTGCCGGTATCTGGCTTTCCAGTTTGGGTAACAATGCCGGTTCGACAAACAATACACTCAAGAATTTGACTGTCAATGTAAATTCTGCTACTTCTGCGACAGCCTGTGGTATTTCTGTTTCCGGAGCTACCATCTTGTCTTCCGGCGCTGACAATGACAACAACTCGATTCTGGATAATGCTGTAAACAGTACTAACATTGGTATTTATGCCAATGGATTGACTGGCGGACTTGTGGATAATCTCACGGTAAGCGGAAACAGTATTTTCACAAATTCCACGCTTTCTCCGGTTTACGGGGTTGAGATTGCCAATGTTCTCGGGGCCAACGTCTCCAGAAATTCTTTTGATATTACTACAACTTCTTTTACGGCACCTGTTGCAATTTCACTTGAGACAGGTGTGTCCGGGGCTACCGTGACACGTAACAACATCAACAAGGTACTAACAACTGCAACTGGCGGCTATGGAGGCCGCGGCATAACGGTTGGTACCGGTTCTTCCACCAGTAACATCACAATCGCCAACAACGAAATCAGCGGTGTGAACGGATCTAACTACTCTTCTTTTGGAAATTCATCTTCCATGGGTATTTCGATAGGTGTTATCGGAAACTCATCTACGCTGACTACTGTCGCCGGGGGTATAGACATATACCACAACTCAATCAACATGTATGGAGCCTACAGCTACACGAATAACTGTATTACGGCAGCTCTCTATGCAGGTTCCGGCGCATCCAATCTTAAGTTGGTGAATAACATTTTCACCAACTCCATGAATAATACCAATGCAAGTGGTACTGCATCCAAAAATTACGCTGTTTACAGTGTAGCCGGAGCAGGTGCGTATTCGGTCATAAACTATAATGACTACTTCGTATCCGGAAGTCAGGGCGTTTTCGGATTTTTGGGCTCCGACCTCACTACACTTGCTCAATGGAGAACTGCAACCGGACAGGATTTGGCTTCCAGTTCTATTGTCCCCAATTTCATTTCTGATACAGACCTGCATCTCAATGCAGGCACGAACGATTGTCTGGACAATAGTGGCTTCGGAGTGGGTGTGCTGGTTGACTTTGATGGTGAATCCCGCAGCACCACTACTCCTGATATCGGTGCTGATGAATTCTCTGCTACGACCTCCTACGCTATCGTAACTACAGAAACATCCGGCACTACGCCCGACGATGCGATCATTTGTATCGGTGATCCTGCAACACTGAGTATTGCCAATGGTAGTGTAGTAAGCTGGAGTACAGGAGAGACAACACCGACTACCACGGTCACTCCTTTGCTGACAACTTCTTACTCTGTGACAATCAG
>JBEGNB010000199.1:0-23679 GCA_041182785.1 Bacteroidota bacterium | reverse complement strand
GCCTCGTCTATCTGCGTCTGTGTCACGCGGCCTTTCTCAAGTGCCTTCCTGAGTCCTTTCTGGAATACGCCGCTGACCATATCCATGTCGCTGCCGGCCGACAGGCACTTGGTGGCAGCATCCACCTCGTCTTCCGCTGCACCATGCGTAATGGTTTCGCCGAAAGATGCCCAGTCGCTCACAATCATCCCTTTCCAGCCCCACTCGCCGCGAAGAATATCGGTGATCAGGTGCTTGTCCATACTCGCCGGAACGCCGTTGATGGTATTGAAGGAGTTCATAAAAGTGGCAGCACCAGCTTTGGCAGCAGCCTCGAAAGGCGGCAGTACCATCTCCCTCAGTTTTTGCTCGCTGATATCCACGCTGTTGTAGTCGCGGCCACCCTCGGCGAATCCGTAGGCGGCAAAGTGTTTTACACAGGCGGCGATGGTGGTCGGGTCAGACAGGTCCTTGCCCTGAATGCCTCTCACGCGGGCCTCCGCGACGCGACTGCCCAAGAAAGGATCCTCTCCGGCACCTTCCATGACGCGCCCCCACCGAGGGTCGTAGGATATGTCAACCATGGGTGAAAACGTCCAGTTCTGGCCATCGGCGGCAGCCTCTGCAGCGGCCACCCGCTCAATACGCTCAATCAGATCCATATCCCAGCTGGCCGCCTGAGCGAGCGGAATCGGGAAAATGGTTTTGTAACCGTGAATCACATCAAACCCGAACACCAGCGGAATACCCAGATTGCTCTTCAGGGCTGCTTTTTGCAGCGTGATTTTGTTGTCGAAGTTGGTATGGCTCAGGACGGAGCCTACCTGACCGGCGCTTACCTGTTTGAGCAGGTCGTCTTTACTCACGTCGGTTCCGGTGCTGATATCGCCCACCACCTGATTGAGCTGCCCTATTTTGTCATCGAGCGACATTTTTGCCAGCAGTGCCTCTACCCTGGTGTCAATATTCTGTACCGAGGTGTTTTGTCCGTTCAGCATGCCGACAGCACTCAGGGAGCAGACGATGCAGGAAAGAATAATTTTTTTCATAGTCAAGTTGAAATTTGAACATGGAAACGCCCCGGCGTCAATCCATGAGAATGTGTAAAAGAGTTTGTGCCGCCCGGGCCACCACAGTGCCCGGACCAAAGATAGCAGCCACGCCTGCCTGTCTCAGGAAATCATAGTCCTGCTGGGGTATTACGCCCCCCACCACGACCAGGATGTCTTCACGGCCAAGTTTTTTCAATTCTTCAATGGTTTGAGGGGCCAGTGTCTTGTGGCCGGCGGCCAGCGACGAGATGCCGAGTATGTGTACGTCATTTTCCACGGCCTGACGGGCCGCTTCGGCCGGCGTCTGGAACAGCGGACCGATATCCACATCGAAACCCAGATCGGCAAAGGCCGTGGCGATAATTTTGGCGCCGCGGTCGTGGCCATCCTGACCCAGTTTGGCCACCATGATACGCGGACGGCGGCCTTCCTGCTCAGCAAATTCGTTGGCGAGCTGGCGGGCTTTGTCGAAGTCTTCGTTCTGACTCATATTGGCGGCATAAACACCTGAAACAGACTTGGTGGTGGCCACATAGCGGCCGAAGGTTTTTTCCATAGCCAGGGATATCTCCCCGAGCGTGGCACGCGCACGCGCTGCTACCACGGCCGCCTCAAGCAGATTTCCCTCTCCTGTGGCAGCCACCGTTGCCAGTGCCGCCAGTGCTGCTTCAACAGCCTTTATATCGCGGCCCTTTTTCACCGAATCAATCCGGCGCACCTGCGCATCGCGTACAGCGGAGTTGTCCACCTCAAGAATCTCGAACTGCTCCTGATTTGTGGTCTGGAATATGTTTACACCAATAATTTTTTCGGCACCGGAGTCAATCCGGGCCTGTTTGGCGGCGGCGGCCTCTTCAATTCTCAGCTTGGGCAGTCCTTCCTCAATAGCTTTTGCCATGCCTCCGAGCTGTTCCACCTCCTGAATGAGCGCCCAGGCCTTTTCCACGAGCTCAGCGGTCAGTTGTTCCACGTACCATGAGCCGGCCCACGGATCAATGGCACGGGTCACATCTGTTTCACGCTGAATATACAGTTGCGTGTCGCGGGCAATTTTGGCAGAGAAATCGGTAGGCAAGGCGATGGCCTCGTCAAAGGCATTGGTGTGCAGGCTCTGCGTACCACCCAGCACAGCCGACATGGCCTCGATGGTAGTGCGAGCCACATTATTAAACGGATCCTGCTCAGTGAGCGACCAGCCGGATGTCTGGCAATGCGTGCGCAGCATCAGCGATTTGTTACTTTTGGGATTGAACTGTTTCACCAGTTTCGCCCAAAGCAGTCGCCCGGCCCTGAGTTTGGCAATTTCAGTAAAATGGTTCATACCGATACCCCAGAAAAAAGACAATCGGGGCGCAAACTCGTCAATATCCAGTCCGGCACCAATACCGGCGCGGATATACTCCAGTCCGTCGGCAATCGTGTAGGCCAGCTCGATTTCTGCCGGAGCGCCAGCCTCGTGCATGTGGTAACCCGAAATGGAAATGGAGTTGAACCGGGGCATATTGCGGGCGCAATAGGCGAAAATATCGCTGATGATGCGCATACTCGGACCGGGAGGATAAATATAGGTATTGCGCACCATGAACTCCTTCAGGATATCATTCTGAATGGTTCCGGATAGTTTATCGGGCGAAACGCCCTGCTCTTCGGCAGCCACGATATAGAATGCCATCACAGGGATAACCGCACCGTTCATGGTCATGGACACCGACATCTGGTCGAGCGGGATCTGGTCGAAGAGGATTTTCATGTCCTCAACCGAATCAATGGCAACACCCGCCTTGCCCACGTCTCCCTGCACCCGCGGATGGTCGGAATCATAACCGCGGTGTGTTGCAAGGTCGAAAGCTACCGACAACCCTTTTTGTCCGGCAGCAAGATTGCGCCGATAAAAGGCGTTACTCTCCTCAGCCGTGGAAAAACCAGCGTACTGCCGGATCGTCCAGGGCTGTGTGACGTACATAGTGGAATAGGGCCCGCCCAGAAAGGGAGGCATTCCGGCTACAAATCCGCGAAAGGGGTTTCCACGGGGGTTTGGGCGCTTGTCGGAGGGCGCCCGAAGCGACAGGTTCAGTTTTTTTCCGGTATAATCAGACATGGTATTGGTTCGGTGAAGTGAGCTTCATCCGGGGTTCAAAATTACGGCCTTTTATATTTTGACGTCGGGCAAACACACAAATTTGTCACTGACACATGTATTTATCCGTTTTGCCTGTGAAATGTCGGACAAAAAACGGGGTTTCAGGCAAAATCTGTCCTGAACAACCTACATACTAACCCCCCATTTCTCTACCTTTGCACCTTGTTCTCAGTTTTTTAATCAAAACAAAATTCGGGTTATCCCGTTTCATCAGCGCGACCCCGAAACAAAAAGCTGAAAGACGTTTCAGCGATCATCTTTTTCGATCACCATTCACACAATCAAATATGTCCGTTTCCACAGAATCTCGTCCGAAATACAAAGTCAAAGATATAGACCTCGCCGATTGGGGTCGCAAGGAGATACAGCTTGCCGAGGCTGAAATGCCGGGTCTTATGTCGCTCCGCGAGGAATTTGGCCCCTCCAAGCCGCTGCAGGGTGCACGCATCGCAGGGTGCCTGCACATGACCATTCAGACTGCCGTGCTAATCGAAACGCTGGTAGAGCTTGGCGCTGAAGTATCCTGGTCCTCCTGCAATATTTTCTCCACACAAGACCACGCTGCTGCAGCTATTGCGGCGGCTGGTATTCCTGTCTTCGCCTGGAAGGGCATGAATGCAGAGGAATTCGACTGGTGCATCGAGCAGACACTCTTTGCGTTCAGCGACGGACAGCCCCTGAACATGATTCTAGACGATGGCGGCGACCTGACCAATATGGTTCTCGACCAGTACCCTGAACTGGTGGCCGCTATCCGCGGTATTTCCGAAGAAACCACCACGGGCGTACACCGCCTGTACGAGCGCGTGGCGAAGGGAACACTCCCGCTGCCCGCCATCAACATCAACGACTCCGTTACCAAGTCCAAATTCGACAACAAATACGGTTGCAAGGAGAGTCTGGTAGATGCCATACGCCGCGCCACCGATATCATGATGGCCGGAAAAGTAGCTGTTGTTGCCGGTTACGGCGATGTGGGCAAGGGCTCCGCGGCCTCCCTGCGCGGCGCAGGTGCGCGTGTCATCGTAACTGAAATTGACCCGATCTGCGCACTGCAGGCTGCTATGGACGGCTTCGAGGTAAAACGCATGGAAAATGCCATCCCGCGCGCCAATATCGTGGTTACAGCCACCGGAAACTGCGATATCGTGACGGAAAAACACTTTCGCATGATGACCGACAAGACCATTGTCTGCAACATCGGTCACTTCGATAATGAAATTGACATGGCCTGGCTAAACAAGAACTACGGTCACACCAAGGTGACCGTAAAGCCGCAGGTTGATCTGTACAACATCGAAGGAAGGGATATTATCGTACTCGCCGAGGGCCGTCTGGTGAATCTGGGCTGCGCTACGGGACACCCTTCATTCGTGATGTCCAACTCCTTCACCAACCAGGTACTTGCCCAGCTGGAACTTTGGGAAAACAGCAAAAACTACGAGAACAAGGTATATATGCTGCCCAAGCACCTCGACGAGAAGGTTGCCCGTCTGCACCTCTCCAAAATTGGTGTAGAGCTGGAAGAACTCGCCCACCATCAGGCCGAGTACATCGGTGTGAAGCCGGAAGGCCCGTTCAAGCCGGAGTACTACAGATACTAAATCTTCTGCCGTCGCTCAAAACGCCGGCATCAGGGCACAAAAAAACAGGAGTCGTCCCGGCAACGGGGCGACTCCTGTTTTTTTGTGTGTTATGGGCACCGGTTATCTGTCGATATCCGGCATAGGTGGAACGCCTCCAAAATCAAACGCAGATTCGATTTCTTTCAAAAGCGCTTCATCTTTCATGTCAGAAGCCATTTTCGCCAGATTATTGGCCGTAGTGAGGGTAAACTTCTCCTCCTGCTCGTAGGCCTTGCGATAAGCCGGCGACTGCGACTTATAGAAGACCATGCGTTCTTCCATTGTTTTGGCGATAAGGCGAATCTTTTCTGCAGCCTTCTCTCTAGCGCCACAACGTATATACACGTCTGTAATGAAAGCTGAGAACTGATCATACGGGAAGTTATACTGCGGAAAAACCTCAAAATATTTATCCACAAGCGCCACTGCCTTATCCTTCTTGCCCTCAAAAATCAGCTGTCGCGCGATACGGATCATGGAAACACGCATAGTCTGCAGGCTAGGCATGTAGGCCTTGTCAATATGAGTTTTCATCTTGTCGAAATTACCCCATTTCCAGCGCTCCATGATGTTCCGGTATGCCTCTTCGGTATTCACACAGCCGGAACCAATAATTCCGTAGGCATCCTGACTACTTTTGGATTTTTTAGGTACCAATCGCAGGCTCAGACCCTCGAGTTGCAGGTAGTCCTCCAGACCCAGCAATTTGTCTTCGCGACAGGTAACCGCCCAGTAAATGGGTCGCTTACCCAAATTGGATGCAACAATATCGAGAATAGCCAGTTCGTCTTTGATGATGTACTTGGTATCTTCGGCCAGACTGAACCGAATGGTATCAACGAGCGTCAAATCGTCCGGAGTAACAACCTTGTCATCAATAAATGACTGTTTATCAACCGGCAGGTAGAATTTCCTCGTAGGCAGGTAGGAGTCAAATCCGCGGCTGCCACCGGAGGCCTGCTCATGGTCTTCACCGATAAATTTAACTACCTGACGGAGATCCATTTCCCTTTCACCACCCTTAGCTTCATAAGGTGTCTGAACACGCTTGTATCCGCGCAGTTGTTCCTGCGGAATACTCATCTCGATAGCAGGCGAGTCGTTCACGGTACGGCGAAGCTGATTGATGTACCAGTCCACAGCAATCAGCGACAGGTTTACCACGCGAACATCTGTACGTATTCCTTCCACTTCCTGGCAGTACCAGAGCGGATAAGTATCGTTATCTCCGTACGTGAAAACGATAGCGTTGGGAGCACAGGAGTTCAGGAAGTTTGATGCATAGTCGCGGCTGGCATAGTGGTGAGAACGAGAGTGATCGTCCCAGTTTTGCGTCCCCATCAGTACCGGAGCGCTGAGTGCGAGTGCTACCGAAACCGGAGCGGCGGCACCTTTGAGTACTTTGGATAACAGGTCGAACAGCGCCATTACACCCAGTCCAATCCAGATACAGTACGTGAAAAATGAACCTGCGAGTACATAGTCGCGCTCGCGCGGCTCATTCGGCGGCTGGTTGGAATAAACGATAATGCCGATACCTGTAATGATAAACAGTGCCAGAATGGCGTAAAACTCCTGAGAGCGACGCCGGTAGTGATACACCATACCAAGGATACCGAGCAGGAACGGAATCATGTAATATTTATTCCTCGACGGGTTATTCCTATCCTCGGCAGTGAGCATACTTTGGTTACCCAGGCGAGCCTCATCAATAAAGTCTATACCGGAAATCCAGTTTCCGGCACTTGGATCCCATGCGTAATAACCTTGTTCGCCGTTCTGACGACCGGAGAAGTTCCACATGAAATAACGCCAGTACATCCAGCCGATCTGATACTTCCAGAAAAACTCCATGTTATCTGCAAAAGTATAGGGACCCTTCGTCTTGCCAATCCACTGCTGATAAATTTTGGGACGACCCTGGGAGTAATCACCCATGCGAGGGAAAAGCACCATAGTAGACGGGTTATAGACGTAGTCGGCCTTTTCGTCCACTATTTCATAGCGGTCACCTACCCTGCCGTAGCGTGGCTCCGACTTCATATCAACGGGTTGCGCGTCGAAGTTCGATCCGCGGAGGAGCGGGCGCTCGCCGTACTGCTCGCGATTGAGGTATGGGAGCAGGCGCATCGGATCCGACGGATCGTTCATATTGATGGGCGGATTGGCATTGGCACGGATAATCACCATACCATAGGCTGTGTAACCGATAACCACCACACCCAAAGCCACCACGATACGCTGCAGCAATCCGTTGCCGGTACGTTCTGCTCTGCGCAGGCCATACCAGATGGCACCGCCAAAAAACAGGAAAACCAGAGAGATTCCGGAATAAAACGGCAAGCCAAGACTGTTCACGAAGAACTTGTCGACACTGGCCCACATAGTAGGAATACCAGCGATAATAAGTTTCTGAATAGCTACGATGAATACCACACCCACGCCAGCTGCAACAAGCGAACCGATGAATGTGATTTTTCTGAATTTTTTGAAATAGTACAACATCGCCAGCGCCGGAAATGTCAGCAAGCTGAGCAAGTGTACTCCGATAGAAAGTGCCGTGGAGAAGAACGCGAAAACCAGCCATTTGTCTGCCTCGGCAGTGTCGGGCAGGTTGTACCACTTCAGAGTGGCCCAGAGGGTCATCGCAGTAAAGAAAGTGGACATGGCATAAACTTCACCCTCCACCGCAGAGAACCATATGGAAGAAGCAAAGGCAGAAGCCAGACCGGCTACCAGACCGGCACCGGCAATTGCGAAGGATGTTGCACCGGCAGGCTCTTCTCCGCGACCAACTGTTGTAAGTCGGGCGAGGATAGTCGTACTCCAGCATACGAACAGCGCCATAAAAGCGGTACTGACAGCCGAAAGCAGGTTAACACTGTATGCTATGGCAGATGGTTCGCTTGAAACCATAGATCCCACCCAGGCAAAAAGGCGGCCTATCAGCAGGAAGACAGGAGCACCCGGCGGGTGTACCACCTGAAGTTTGTACGCGCCTGAAATGAATTCGCCGCAGTCCCACAAGCTACCTGTGGGCTCGGCAGCGAGACCCAGCACAGTAGCGGCGATGGCAAAAGTGAGCCATCCGGCGGCATTGTTCAATGTTTTGAAGGAAAAGTTCATGTTGTTGTCAGGTATAGAGAAAGCCGCCCCGGAAATGAGGCGACTTCCAAATCTTTTTGCAAAGCTAAAAAACTCCGGGCGTTCGCACCGGCGAATTAAATGCCAAGTTTTTTCTTGACCAGTGCCGTTACATCGTCCGACTCTGCAGCAAACAGCATGGCGCCCGAACTGGTATCAAATATCATCAGATACTGATTCTCGGAGGCAACAGCTTTTATGGCATCATTAACACGGGTCAGAATCGGCTTAAGCAACTCTTCGCGTTTTACTGCTACCTGTTGTTGTGCATCCTGTTCAAACTTCTGAATGTACTCCTGCTGCTTCTGGAGTTCCTGTTCTTTGGTCTGGGCCTGTACCGGAGTAAGCGTTCCGCTCTGATAAGCCTGCTGATAAACATTTACTGCCTCCTGAAACGATTTTGTCAGCGAATCGTCCTTGGCAGTCAGTTTATCGGCAAATAACTTCAGGTCGTCGTTGGCTTTTTTGGTGTCAGGCAGCATCTCCAGCAGATTGCCAAGATTCATGTGGCCGTACTTCGGAGCGTTCTGGGCTGAAAGTGTTGCGGATCCCAGGACAAAAGCAAGCAGGATCAGCATGGTTGTTTTGTTCAACATCAGTGGTGTGTAGTTTCTTAATTTAACAATAGTCGGGAACAAAGGTAACAATTGCCTTGAGTTCGCTGTTCCATTTCATATATTTGACGCAACATCATTTCGTTCGGTATGCCGACATGCGTTAAAAAAGGGTTAAGTACAGGTTCTCTGCCCCGACGAACCGGTCTCGAATAACGTTCATTCGGTGTACCTTTGTTTGTGAATAAACTCATCAGCAAGGCAACCGCTCCGGAAAATCTCTAACTTTTACAACCGTCCAGTCAAACATGTCATACCATAAACGCCCTGTATTCTGCTTCAACTCCCGGGGTTTGCTGCCTCTGCTTACCGTTTTGTCCCTGTTCTTCTCTCTGCGTACTGCTGCCCAGGAAGACGATTCACGGCTGATTCAGTTCTCGGGGATGGTTTTTACTGATGCCGACGGCCGCCTCGCGCCCGTACCTTATGCCACTGTTTCTATTCCCCAAAAACATCGAGGCACTTACGCCGACTACCGCGGCTTCTTTTCTATCGTGGTGGAAAAAGGCGACAAAGTGCGCTTTAACTGTATCGGACTCGAACCGGTTACCATTACTGTGCCCGACACACTCACGCAGGATCGCTACTCCATTGTGCAACTGATGACACAGGATACGTTTAACCTGCCCGAACTGGTCATTATGCCCTGGCCGTCCAAAGAGCACTTCAAAATTGAATTCCTGAAAATGGATGTTACCCCGGAACTGCAGCGCCGGGCCGCCGAAAATCTGGCCAATGAATACCTGGCTGATGCCCGAAAAAATCCGGATATGGTGCCTTACGGCGGAAGGGAGAGTGCCAATTTTTACCTGCGCCAGCAGTCGCGCGAATATGTGTACATAGGACAAACGCCGCCCATGAACATTTTCAGTCCGCTGGCATGGGGACAGTTCTTCAAGGCCTGGAAAGACGGAAAGTTCAAGAAGAAATAACTGTATCAGAAGATGTGGCGCTCGGCATGATAGCTCGAGCGCACCAGTGGCCCGCTCTCCACGTACCTGAATCCGCGACGAATACCTTCCTCCTGATACCGGGCAAACAGATCGGGATGTATGTATTCCACCACCTCCAGGTGCATCTTCGTAGGCTGGAGGTACTGGCCGATGGTCAGTATATCGCACCCGTGCGCTACCAGATCGTCCATGATGCGATAAACCTCCTCCGGTGTCTCTCCCAAACCCACCATAATTCCCGATTTGGTGCGCTTCCCGTAATCTTTGATGCGGCGTATCTGCTCGAGGCTGCGCTCGTACTTCGCCTGCGGGCGTACTTTACGGTACAAGCGTTCTACCGTTTCCATATTGTGGCTCACCACTTCCTGTCCGGCAGAAATCATGCGCTCGAGCGCCTCCCAGTTGGCTTTCGTATCGGGAATCAGGGTTTCAATAGTCGTTTCCGGACAGCGCTCCTTGACGGCCCTGACCGTCTGATACCATATCTCGGCACCGCGATCTTTAAGCTCATCCCTGTTCACAGAGGTAATCACAGCGTGCTTCACCTTCATGAGCCATATCGCCTCTGCCACACGCCGGGGCTCATCTTCGTCATATTCATTCGGACGACCCGTTTTTACGGCACAGAAAGAGCACGAACGGGTGCAGGTATTGCCCAGTATCATAAACGTGGCAGTACCTGCACCCCAGCATTCGCCCATGTTGGGGCAACTGCCGCTCTGACATATCGTATGAAGCTTGAAATCATCCACAATGCTGCGGACATTCCGGTAGTTCTCGCCCATCGGAAGACGAACTTTGAGCCACTCCGGCCTGCGCGGACGGGATTCTGTGTTTTTTTCTGCTACGGGTAGTTCAATCATGGAACTGTAAACAAGATAAAATCACTGGAGTTTAGACAGCCAGTTGGCAATTTTTGTCATTTCATCCTTTGGTACGGATGGCTGTGCAACCATCGGTACATAACCTGGCCAGTTGGCAGGCTCGGGCTTGGCAACCAGCTGGGCAATACGCTTCGCCGAGTACTTGCGCTTGGAAATGTCTGTCCACGACGGGCCAACCAGTTTGCGGTCAAGATTGTGACAGGCACCGCAACCGTTTTTATCGAGCAGCGCCTTGATGTCAGCAGGCAAACGGGGATCGCTCCCGCCGACAGTTGTAAAAGAGGCAAGAAGCAGTGCAACCGGAAAGAACAAGAGGTATTTTTTCATTTTCTGGAAAAAGCAACGTGAAAAATACGGTAAGGGCGCTGCAAAGTTCGTCATGTATGCTCATAAGCGCACGATTTTTTTGTTGTTTTAAATTTATTTTATGTCAGGACTTGCATGTATGCCCCGAAAACCGCAAATTTTGTATAGTCAATATTAATCCGAACGCTCAAAACACCACTTCAATGAACCTTCGCGACAAGCCCTTTCTCCGGCTTATTGTTCCTTTCTGTCTGGGTATTTACTGCGGTGAAAACCCGCTTCCCGCCAATTTGCCGCCCGCGCTCTGGGTAGTTCCGGCGCTGACAACCCTGCTGCTGGCCTTCACACGGTATCAGTACCGTTTCCGCTGGGTATTCGGTATTGCACTGATATGCTCACTGTTCTCCGGCGGATTTTTCCTGTCGGCCAGCTTCAATGATCTCGGAAATCCGGGCCATTTCAGCAAGTCGAATACGAAAATTTCAAAATTCGCTGCAGAGGTTATCGAGGCACCCGCGTATGGCGCCCGCATGAAGATTCCGGTGCGCATGCTGGCCACCGGCGATTCGATGACTCCTGCAACGGGTAATTTAATCCTTTTTCTGGACAAAATGCCGGATTCTGTAACCATCCGATACGGAGACCGTATCGTCGTAACGGGTGAACTCCGGCCAACTGAACCGGCAAAAAATCCGTGCGCGTTCGACTACGCCCGCTATCTGCACTTCAGAAATATTCACCACCAGTGCTTCGTACGCGGAACTGATGTGATCGTCGTTTCATCCGGACACGGGAACGGACTACAAAGAAATGCATACGAGTGGCGCGACTACCTGCTCAGCGTGCTGAAAAAGTATTTTCCCACCACCGACGAGTACGCCGTGGCCTCTGCATTGCTGGTAGGCTTCAAAGACGATCTTTCAGACGACGTACAACTGGCCTACGCAGAAACAGGCTCCATGCACGCACTCGCCGTATCGGGTACGCATGTGGGTATGCTGTATGCCGGACTGATCTTCATGACCGAAAAACTGAGGCTACGGGGCAAATGGCGGCGACTGGAAACCATAGCCATCCTGGCAGCAATCTGGGCCTTCACCTTCCTGACAGGTGCATCGGCTTCGGTACTGCGGGCCTCGGTGATGTTCACGATCTATCTGCTTGCAAAGTCACTTTACCGGCAGTCGTCGGCCTGGAACATCCTGCCCGTATCGGCATTTTTCCTGCTGTTGCACAATCCGTATCTGCTGTTCGATGCGGGTTTCCAGTTGTCGTATGCAGCGGTGGCTGGTATGGTTTTCTTCTATCCGCGAATGTACCGGATGTTCCCGCCCGGTCTGCGCTGGACCGACGAGGGATTGAAAGTGTTGCTGACAGGGGTTTCAGCCCAACTGGGGACGCTCCCGCTTTCACTGTTTCTGTTCAACCAGCTTCCGGTTTACTTCTGGCTTTCCGGCTGGATTGTTGTGCTCGGAGGCGCCATCTTCCTGTGGGGCGGCACACTGTTGATCATGGCAGACGCTGCCTGGCCGGCATTTGCCGAAATAGCGGGAAAGGTACTTTACTGGATGATTCTGTACATGAACAAGATTATTTATGCCATACAGGATCTGCCGTTGAGTGTCGTTTCCGGAATCTGGATTCCGGCATGGGCAGCGGCGGCCATATATGTCGCCATCTTCTTGCTCGGCGGACTGATTGTATGGCGGCGAGGAGGCTGGTTCGTGGCCATTCTGGGAGTGGTAACAATACTGGGCTGCTACAGAGCGTATGCGCGCGGAGGCAAGCAGGAACAGCGGGTAATAACAGTGTATCACCTCTCCAGACAGCAGCGCATGATTGATTTTTTCGATGGAAATCAGGCTGTCACACTGTCGGACTCCATACCCCGGAAACAGGATCAATTCGCTGCTGGTGGATTCAGAACGGCATCGGCCATTTTTCATCGAACAACGGTGACACTGAGTGACAAAACACAGTTTCAGTCGGAGAACTTCATCCAAAAAGGAGCATTTATAGGTTTTTTTGGCGTAAAAATGGCGTTTTTTGAATCCGATTGCAATTCATGGTCGCTTCCGGATTTTCCGGTTGACGTTATCATTCTCTCGCGGAATAGCAATATTTCACTGACTCAGTGCCATAAAAACCTGAAGTTCCGGACAGTAGTTTCAGATGCCTCAAACAGCCGCAGGAAAGTCGAAAAATGGCGCAAGGAATGTGCCGAAAACGGGTGGATTTTTCACGACGTAAATTCCGGCGGGGCATGGGTATATGACCTTTCAAAACAACCATCATTTCAATAACACCTTCAAAATTCATGAATCATGAAACAACGCTTCATCAGTTATCTGTATTTCACCCGGAAAGAACGGCTCGGCAGTGTCGTTCTGCTCGCCTTCTGCGCGGTTGTATTCGCCATGCCGAATATCAGGGAGTGGTATCAACCGCAGTATCACACCGATTTTTCGGCATTTGAAACTGCCATGAAATCGTTCAGGGCAGCGCGGGCCGACAGCAGTCCGACCGTACGCCTCTTCCTCTTTAATCCCAATCTCGCCAGCAGAGATGAACTGCTTCAACTGGGGCTTTCCGAGCGGGTGGCAGGAAACATCTGCAATTACCGCGACAAGGGCGGGGTATTCCGGAAACCCGACGATCTGGGCAAGATATGGAGCCTTCAACCTGACGATTTCGAACGAATTAAACCCTATATCCGACTGGGAAAGGAAGACCACAGCGACGACGACAAAAAAACGGCACGCTCTGAACAAGCCGGCGAGGAGCCTCTCGACCTGAATACCGCCGACTCGGAAGCCTTTCAGAAACTGCCCATGGTGGGCGAGAAACGGGCTGCTCAGATTATTCGCTACCGCGATGCACTGGGCGGGTTTGTATCGGTGTCACAACTTTCCGGGATGTACGGACTGCCCGACAGCGTTTTTGCACTGATCGGCCCGAAACTGACCATCAGTACACCATTACTGCGCAAACTGTCGCTCAACAGTGCCACCGCCCCGCAACTGGAAGCCCATCCGTATATCTCGCGGAAACAGGCTGAAATCATCGTTTCTTACCGAAATCAGCATGGTTCTTACAAATCGGTGGAAGATCTGAGACAAATACGGGCGTTTTCCGACGGAGAATGGCTGCAGAAAACATTGCCATATCTGAGCGTGGAGTAAAACGTATACAGGGCGATTGAAAAATATTTGCGCATATTTACGCCCTTAAACAAAGTAACCGTTTTAAAAACAGTATCTCTCATGCGGAATCACCCGGCGGCACTGCCCTTTCTATTCCTGACCGAAATGTGGGAACGCTTCGGCTATTACCTGATGATCGGTATTTTCACCCTGTACATGACAGACACACAGTCAGGCGGGCTCGGCTTTGACCGGGGTACGTCGGCCGACGTGTATGGTACGTTCATCGCACTGGTTTACCTGACACCCTTTGTGGGCGGTCTGCTCGCCGATCGCATCCTCGGTTTCAGGAAAAGTATCATCATCGGAGGAGTGCTGATGGGTATTGGTTACCTGTTGCTCGCTATACCAAATAATCTGACCACTTTCTATCTGGCACTCGGTGTGATGATTCTGGGGAACGGGTTTTTCAAGCCCAATATATCCACACTGCTGGGCAACCTGTACAATGAAGAGCGGTACAAGGCCCTGAAGGACGACGGTTACAGTATCTTTTACATGGGGATTAATGTCGGCGCCCTGATCTGCAATTTCGTGGCCGCGTATATGCGCAACACGTACGGATGGGGCTACGCCTTTGCTGCTGCCGGCGTAGGTATGTTCATTGGGGTAATCGTGTTCGTGATGGGTATGAAGCACTACGCACACGCAGATGTGAGGCAAGATCAGGCTGCCGGAGGTGGCACAGGCGTAGGTGCCATGCTGTCTTCCGTACTCATTCCCGCGGTAGTGACCGGTGTGGGTGCCTGGTATATTCCGGGCAACATCTTCGGTTCGGACTCAACGGATGCATTCCTGTTCGGTGCGCTGCCGGTTGTCGGCTTCTATATCTGGACCCTGCAAAAGGCTACACCCAGCGAAAAACCGCGCATCAAGGCGCTGCTGGCTGTTTATGCCGTGGTTATCATTTTCTGGGCAGTATTCAAGCAAAACGGTACAGCACTTACTACCTGGGCAGAGTTCTACACCGATCGCTCCATGCCAACGCTGATTGAAACCCCTGCGAGTTTCATGGGAGCTACCCAAACGGTCAGGTATGAGCAGGGAACCTACCCGCGCTACGACGAGCAGTTCAGAACGACCAGAAATCCGGAAACGGGCAAGATTGTGACAGACACTGCCAGCTACCACCCGTATTTCAAAAATATTCCGGCAGAAAGCAGACCCGCCGAGGGCACCTCGCTCAAGCTGGTCTCGACCGAAATATTCCAGTCGGTGAATCCGTTTTTCGTGATTTTCTTCACCCCGGTACTGATCTGGTTCTTCAGCTGGCTCAGGAGCAGGAAACGGGAGCCGAGTACACCAGCCAAAATAGGTCTGGGCCTGGTAATCAGTGCTCTTTCCACGCTTGTGACAGTGGTTGCCGTTTATGCGTGTCACAACGGCGCAGAAAAGGCATCCGCGTGGTGGGTGATTGCCACTTACGCCGTGATTACCGTGGGCGAATTGTGTCTGAGCCCGATGGGACTTTCCATGGTATCGAAAATGGCACCTGCCCGACTGGCCGGACTCATGATGGGTGGCTGGCAGCTGGCTACCTCTCTGGGTAATAAACTGTCGGGAGTACTGGCCACCATGTGGGACAAATACGAGGACAAATCGAACTTTTTCTGGGTGAATTTCGTACTGCTGGCCGTTTCTGCCACAGTACTGTACCTGATGCTGCCCTGGCTGAAACGGGTGTTCCGGGATTCCGGTGTACACTAAAAATATTCGGCCGGGGTGCAAAACCTGTCCCCCCCGGCCGGTATTTTCACTGGAGTAACTGCCTGACCGGAATGCACCGGTCGGGCAGTTTTATTTCAGACCAATTCAAAGGCAGCGGTACCCGACAGTCCGGGCAGTACCGCAGCGCGCTGCAGTTCAATGCTCTGACGATCATCTTCCGGTACATGCAGGCGTGGGCTTACCAGTTCGAAGTCAAGCGGATCGTATTTGAAAATACTCCACTCACCTTTGTTGCACTCCAGCGCCGTGAGGTGCTCCACCCAGTCGCCGCTGTTCATATAACAAACATGGCGGCCATTGGTGGCGGTAACCATGCGTATCTGTGGCTGGTGAACATGTCCGCAGACAACGTAATCGTATCCGTTTTCGGCAGCAATTTCTACAGCCGTGTGTTCAAAGTCGTTGATAAACCGAACGGCACCCTTCACGCTTTTCTTGACTTTTGCTGAAAAGGATGCGGGTTTTAACCCGAATAAAGACCTTGTCTTGTTGACCACCCGGTTAATCCGGATTAAGACATCGTATCCCGCACCACCGAGTTTGGCCAGCCATTTGACGCGCTGTACACTTGGATCAAACACATCTCCGTGAAAAACCCAGTGCTTTTTGCCATCCACCTGAAAAACCAGTTTGTTGCGAAGGTGGATGATACCGAGCGACACTTCACCGAATTTGCGCAGCATATCGTCGTGATTACCGGTCAGATAGTACACCTTTGTTCCGTTCATCGCCATTTTCAACAAGCGATGTACCACTTCCAGATGTTCCTTCGGGAAGTAACTTTTGCGGAAATTCCACATATCAAAGATATCTCCGTTCAGTACAAGGGTATCTGGCTCTATACTTTTCAGATACAGATTGAGTTCGCGGGCGTGGCACCCGTAAGTTCCGAGATGAATATCTGAAAGTACAACTATGTCAACTTGTCGTTTCATGTTGAAAGCGTTGATTTGCTCCACAAAAGTCGGGGTTAATTGAGTCAGAACCGGTTAAATTAAAATTAAGTCTTCATTAATTACCTGAAAATTTGTGCGGTTTTTGCCGGAATTAAACAGAATTTTGGCCCGGAAAAAGTTGGCCCGGACAACTTGCGTCGCCCGGGCCGTTCGTAGTTAAGTTCCTAACCTTAAAACTACTAAAATCTGTATCCAATTTTCGTGGTCGGGATTGTCAGAACTTCCAGCCAAACGACAGCGATACTGTGCTGCCGAGGTTCAGTCGTTGCATGACGTTATCCTGATCTGCTTCAAATTTGTGGGATGAATTCACATCCTGGTAATAGACGAAGTCGGGGCGAAGTATGTCGCTCCACGTGAGTTTGATTTCTCCGCCGCGACCGATTTTCTTGCTCACCTGAAAATCAAGCAGGTTTCTGTGGCGTTCGTAAATATCACCGTAACCCACCGTTCCTACCTGTGCAATGCGGTCGCCGATCGAGTTGAACATCACGGTGGTGTTCAGCCCCCAGTCTGGAATGGAATACGAAACACCGGCATTAACCAGATAGGGCGATTGTCCCTGAAGTGCACGAGTGGTATCGTAAGCAGACACGTTCGACAAGTCGAGCGAAGAGAATATCCGCGCTGCATTGGCGAAAACAACGAGATTTTCGAAATGCGTGCCGAGGAAGCCCAGGTTTTTACGAATCTCTATTTCTGCACCGTAGTTCTGCGCTCCCGGTATGTTCTGGAAGGTAAACGTACGTGTGCCCGCACCCTGTGAACTGTAAGTGAATTCAATCGGCGTGGTGAATTTTTTGTAGAACAGGCTCACACTGAAGAGCTGGTTCTGACCCGGATAAATTTCGTAGCGTATGTCGGCATTCCAGATGTTGCCCGGCGTCAGCCCGGGGTCTCCTACTACACCTGCATTAAGGAAAAAGTCGTAAAAAGCAAACGGCGCCAGCTCGCGGAACTCCGGACGTGTAACGGTTTTGGAACCCGACAAACGAAGCTGCTGTGTCTCCGACAGGCTGTACGTGAAGTTGAACGAGGGCAGCAGTCGCGTGGTAGTGGTATCCACAACCAACGGAACGCTGGTCCCGTAGCGGGCCGATTCGAGGCGCTGGTGGAAACTTTCTGCGCGAACACCCCAACTCAGGCGGATACGATCGGCAATCTTATTCTCGAACATGGCATAACCGGCGTACAGGTCGGAACCAGCCTTGTAGCCATCGCTCGGATTGGTAATTTCATCCAGCACAAAGCCTCTGGGACCAATGTTGGATGGCATAAATATGGAGTCCTGGGACAGGTACAGATTGCTGTAATTGAACTGAAGGAAATTGCTCAGCACAAAACCCATTACGCGGGCATTGAACTGCCTGTCGCGCTGCTGGTACAAACCGCCCATTTTGAACGTCTGCTTCTGACCGCCAATGGCAAACGGAATACTCAAGTCAACATTGCCATTCCAGGTGTTCTCGGCCAGACTGGAGTAAAAACGGCCGCTGCGATACGGATCGGCCGATCCGAACGGTACATAAGCCTGATAATTGATGCTGGCGTCGGTGGTATCTTCAAAGTTCTTGAAGTAGAACATGCGACGCAGCGAGGGAACATCCCGGGTATTTCTGTTGAATCCGCCGCCCCAGTTCAGACGAGCACCCTTTTCACTAAGCTGGTGTTCGCCATACAGACGGGACGTAAGGAGGTGGTTTTCGGTATATTCAATGGTGGTGGAGGCTACTTTTCTGTACTGCTCTATGTCATCACCAAAGCGCTCGCTCACTATGTTGTCGGTATTGGTGGAATAGGTAGCCTGTACACCAACTTTGTGTTTGTTGTTAATCTTGACTGCGCTGTTCAGCAGTGCACCCCAAAGTACGTTGTTTTTGAACTGGAGATCGGTATAGTCAAACAGCTTTCCGGAATTGTCGTAGTCGAAGCGACGACCGTTTTGCAGACGGTTCTGATTGCTGTACGAAACGGAAACGGTCGTACCCCACTGAGTCTTTGCTGCCGGATCGGTGGCAAAACCGCCGTTTATCTGAAAACCGGTATTCGGGCGCGCACTGCGCTCCATCTCGATTTTCCAGTCGTTGGGAATCATTCCTGAATAGGCATACTGCTCTTCATTGGTAGCGCCCACCAGTGTTTTGGTGTCGGGGAAACCGGAGGGCAGGGCGCGGGATCCGTCGTCCATGCCAAGCCAGTCAGTGGATCCTCCCTGGGCACCGAGGTGTTCTTTAAAGGTAGTCACCGTGTTGTAACCACTGTTCAGTGTTGCCGAAAAGAAGGAACGCTCCGGGATGTCTTTTGTGTTCAGCAGGATGGCACCGCCCGCAAATTCTCCGGGCAGATCGGCACTGGCGGTTTTGACTACCACCAGATTGTCGAGCATGGCTGAAGGGAATAGGTCAAAAGAGAACGCCTTGCGGTCGGGTTCAGTACTCGACAGCATGGCCCCGTTCAGCAGTGCAATATTGTAACGGTCGCTCAAACCCCTGATGACGGCAAATTTATTATCTTGAAGACTGGCTCCACTTACACGGCGAATAACATCGCCCGTAGTGCGATCAGGTGTGCGGCGTATGGTTTCAGAGCTGATACCATCTCCGATAGTAGTGCTGTTTTTCTGAAGAATAGTCAGGGCACTCTGGGTCTCGCGGCCCGCGCGTGCAACCACTACCACCTCGGCGAGTGCCTGAGCCACGGCTTCTTCCAGTGCCACATCAACCGTAACGGTTTCGCCGGCGCGGACATTGATTTCGCCGATAGTTTTGGGTGCAAACCCTGTATAGTTAATGGAGATCTGGTGAATTCCCTCCGGTACGTTGGCGATAGTGTAATTGCCATCGTAATCAGTCATGGCTCCACCGGCATTATTGTCGAGAATAATTGTTACCCCGATGAGAGACTCTGCCAGCTTGGCATCAATGACTTTACCGGTGATAGCTCCCTTTTGGGCGCTTAGAAGAATCGGCAGGCAGAGGAATATGCCGAACAGAGGTTGGAACAAGTTTTTCATAAACAGGATACAGAATTTGCCACAAATGTCCTCTGCCAGTGTAACCTGTCTTTTAAGCTAAAATGAAGTTATTGTTAATTATCGGATTTTTCCGTAACTTGGTAGTACAAATCACTCGCTTCAAAAATCGTTCACCATGAAAAAACAACTGAAAAACCTCCTGTCTTTATCTGTCTGCACGGTCTCTGTGCTTCTTCTATCGGCCTCAAAAATGCCGGATCAATATGTCAATGATCCTGTTTCATGGGGCTTTTTCGCCCATAAACGAATTAACAGACTCGCCGTTCTCACGCTCCCGCCGGAAATGATGGTTTTCTTCAAGAAGAATATTGATTTCATTTCCGATCACGCTGTTGACCCGGACATGAGACGGTACTCTACCCGGATGGAAGGTGCACGGCATTTTATTGATCTGGATCAGTATGGCACCCCTCCGTTTCCTCATCTGCCCCGGAACTGGTCGGATGCACTGATTCAGTACACAGACATCAGCATCGTTGACGCAAGCGGCGACACCCTGCTGCTCGTCAATCACCGCGATACCATGACGCCGGTCATGAGACAGGAGTACCGGCAATGGTTTCAACACTCGGTGATACCTGCGTTCTACTCGGGCGAAGAACGAATTGATCCGGACTCCGTATTTCGCTTTTTCTCCGACTGGGGCCGGCTCGACAATCGCCCGGATGCCGCTTTTTTTCAGGAATTTATTTCCGGACACGGTATCCTTCCCTGGAATCTGCAGTATTTTCAACAAAAACTGACTACAGCATTTCAGGAACGTGATGCGCGAAAGATAATGAAACTCTCTGCCGAGATAGGCCACTACATCGGCGACGCGCATGTGCCCCTGCATACGTGCAGCAATTACAACGGACAAAAAACCGGACAACACGGTATCCACGGATTCTGGGAAAGCCGGATCCCGGAACTTTTCGCCGATGAATCGTATGACTACTTTGTAGGAAAACCGTCCTATGTTGAAAATACCCGCGACTGGTTCTGGAAATGCGCTTTGGACAGCCACAGTATGGTGGACAGCGTGCTCTCTTTTGAAAAGATGCTTCGCGAATCTTTCCCACCCGACCGCCAGATGTGCCCCGATATGCGTCAAGGCATTATGGGCATTCACCCATGCCGAGAGTTTGCCTCCGCCTACCAGAATGCGCTCGATGGAATGGTGGAAAGACGAATGCGGGCTGCTATAATAGCCGTCAGTTCTGCGTGGTACACCGCCTGGGTGGACGCAGGACAGCCCAATCTGTCAGGGCTTGAAGCCGGAACACCCGACCAGCAGGAAATGGATGAAGACAAGTCGGTCAAAAATGCCTTCGCGCTCGGTAAAATCCTCGGTCGCACGGAGGATCACTGAACGGTGTTGCGCAGGGAACATTTGACGCCACCCCACCAGTAACGGCCGGCACCCGACTCGAAGTACCTGCCTCCGGAGGCATTGAGCTGCACATTGGCGATGTAAGACTGGTTGGCCAGGTTGTTGATGCCCAGAAATGGCTCCAGGTTATATCCTTTCAGACGAAGGGTATATCCGGTGCGTATATTGAGCAACGTGTACTTGTCAGCAAAAAAGCTGTTGGCATCGTCAGCAAATATCGCTCCCGCGTAACGCCCCTGCGCGATGGCGAAAAAGCCGGCGGGGTGGAAGTAACGGAGCTCCAGCTGGGCATTGAGCGGAGGGATACCCGGCAGCTTGTTGCCATCGTATGTATTAGCACCCGCACTATATGTTCTGTAACGGAAATCGGAGAGTGTCTGGGTGTAATATGCACGAAGGTTTTTGTGCAGCGGCCACGAAAGGCCAAGCTCCACGCCGCGGCGGTCTGTTTTTCCGGCATTCCTGAAGTAGGTCTTCCCGGGCTGCTCCATAATCTGGTAGGGAACAAGATCGTTCAGCGTGTTAATGTAAAAAAGGGCAAGGTCAAAACGGAGGTCTTTTTCATTTTCCCCGGTGAAAAGCACGCCTTTGGTGCCTACTTCAAATGACCTCGCCTCCTGTGTTTGCAAATACGGGTTGAATCCGCCCGTGCCATCCGGGTTGTTGGAAAGCTCATTCAGTGTGGGGCTCTCAAAGGTGGTAGCGTAGTTGGCGTAAACGGCGGCTCCTGCCGATAATTTGTAGTTCAATCCGAGTACCGGATTGAATTTGTGCAGGTTTTTGTTGCCTGACTGGTCTCCATCGGTCAGGTACAGGTCTGTAGCCCGCAAAAACAGCGCATCGAAACGCAGTCCTGCCTCAAGCAGGAGCCGTTCCGAGGGGCGCAGTTCCTGCAGCAGGTAAGCGCCGGCGCTCTGATATTGCTCTCGTTGATCAAGTGCCTGTGGTCCCTTCTCAAAAATACCCGGCTGTGTTTCCGCGTATGCGTATCTTTTTCTCCGGTCCGACTGATTATCCAGGTCCGTTCCGAGTTTAAGGCGGTAGGGCATATCGCCGATATGGTGTGCGAACTGGTAACTGAGGTAGAGTCCCTGATACTGCCGCCGAAGATCGCCGTATCCGTTGGAGGCTATCGCCAGTCTGTTTTCCAGATGGCGGCTTGTATGAAAGGTTCTGACCTGTATTTGGTGTTTTTCGCCGATTTTCTGTTCATAAGTAAGTCCTGTACGCCACTGCTCCACCGCTTCACCGGTACCGTATTTCAGGTTGTTGAACCCCGCCTGCCGCGGATTTTCTTCCAGCTGGGCGGCGGTGAGTCCTCCGGGATCGTTCGCCACCGGACTGTTTCCGTAGTTGGCCAGCAGGGTAAGGCGGCCACCTGCTTTCAGTTCGCGCACGATTTTCCCGTTGAAGATGGTGTTTTCCATGCGACTCCAGTCGCGGTAGCCGGTTGTCTGGTTTCGGGAACCTGTCAGCAGGTACGCCCACTTGCCTGTTCGGCGGCCAGCCTTCACCTGATAACGCATAAAGCCGTAGCTACCCGCGGAAATCTGTGACTCCAGTAATGATTTCCCGACTTCCGGAGTTTCTGTAGTCAGCCAGATTATGCCACCCGCCGCATTGCCGTAGAGGCCTGAAGCAGCGCCTCGTATAACCTCCATCTGCCGCATGGCACCCATATCGAGGTTATCCACATCCACCTGACCATCGGGGGTGCCTTCGGGCAGCCCGTCGGTAAACACGCGGATGCCCCGGATACCAAAAGAAGCCCTGGCCCCGAATCCGCGAATGGAAATCCGGAGATCCTGGGCGTAATTGTCGGGGTTCATGGCAAATACACCCGGGACAGCTGCGAGCGTCTCGTAGGGCGACAGTTGCTGGGTAGCTGTCTGAAGACGGGATTTGTCCAGTACAAATACCGCCAGCGGTGCGTCGGTAGCTGTGATGGAGAGCCGGGCTGCGGTGATTTGCACCGCAGGGCTGCTCACAGCGGGCAGGGTGTCCTGCTGTGAAAAAGAAGTGAATGGCAACAGTCCGGCAAGACCGGCCACAAGGCCTTTTGTCAGGTTATTATTCATTTAAACACCTATTTTACAGGAACAACCCGGAATATATAGCCCGGATTTTCCACAGAAAAATAGATGTAACCGTCGGTACCCATGGCAATCGCACGCACGCGACCTACGTCGTTGAACAGGTTTTCCTGTTTAACCACTTTCCGGCCGTCAAGCACGCAGCGGTTCACAAACCTGAAACTCAGCGATCCGACCAGCAGGCTACCCTTCCAGGCCGGATATCTGTCGCCGGTGACGAACGCCATACCGCATGGTGCAATGGACGGAACCCAGTATGTGACAGGAGATTCTATTCCCTCCACAGCCGTTTTGTCGGTGAACGAGCGGCCGTCGTAATGGGTACCGTAAGATACCACGGGCCAGCCGTAATTCTTTCCGGGTTGTACCACATTCAGTTCGTCGCCGCCGCGCGGACCGTGCTCATGCTCCCACAAATCGCCAGTGACGGGATTAAATGCCAGTCCCTGCGGATTTCGGTGACCATAGGACCAGATTGACTGAACAGCGCCGGGCTGGTTGAAAAACGGATTGTCAGAGGGGATTTCGCCACTGTCGGTAATGCGGTGTACCTTTCCATGGGCCTTGTCGAGCACTTGCGGGAATTCATCCTGCTT
>JBEGNB010000198.1:0-8801 GCA_041182785.1 Bacteroidota bacterium | reverse complement strand
CCTTCTTACTGCGCGGCGATGTGCTTGCGCTATCCACTGCGGTTATCATTGGTGGATCCTTTCAAAAAATTGTTGACTCCATGGTGAACGACGTGATTTCGCCGCTGCTGGCAATGATTATCGGGCAGCCCGACTTCTCGGGGGTCATGCTCGGCAGTATCAAGGTTGGCAATCTGATTACGGCGGTAGTTAACTTCATTCTGATTGGAACCGTGCTGTTTATGCTGGTAAAAGCAGCCGGCAAAAAACCCGAATAGCTGGTAGAAAAAGCGCCCGTGCGAGCACCCTGATGACCGGAGTAAATACGATTCCCGGCGCTCGCGGGGGATTTTTTTTCGTGACATTTGGAATATTGCCCGTTCAGACAGTACCTTTGCGCTCCCGTGACAAACGGGGTAAGTTACGGGCCATAGCTCAGTTGGTTAGAGCGCCACGTTGACATCGTGGAGGTCACAGGTTCGAATCCCGTTGGTCCGACTATTTTCGGGACGTAGCTCAGCCCGGTAGAGTACACGTCTGGGGGGCGTGTGGTCGCAAGTTCGAATCTTGTCGTCCCGACTGAGTGATAAAAGGAGTTGCCTGAACAGGCAGCTCCTTTTTTGTTTTGATACGATTTGTTCCAAACGGCATCTGTCCCTGATATCGGAATCAGAGCAATTGAGTAACAAGGCGCAACTGCAATATGTTTCTCTTTCAGCATATCCCTGGCACCTGAACACTAAAACTTGGTACACCATGAAATTTTCTTTCCTTCCACTTGTCGGCATTATGATCGCAGGTACACTTGCAGCGCAAAATTGCAAGGTTGAAATTGGCCCTGAATTTAAAACTAACGGAGATTTGTACGTGTGGAACCACTTGTACTCTGATGCGGGAGGTCATTACATACTCCTTGTCGAAGAGAACAGAGGCTATTTTCTGTACAAGAAATTCACCCCAACCCTGCAAAAGTATGATCGGGCCTTCAAGCTGGTTCAAAGCAGGGAAATTGAGTTGGAGGGTAGTGACATCCGGTTTGATGACATGCTTTATGCCGGACAAAAATTTGTATTGTGCACCAATTACGACAACAAAAAAACACAGAAGGTTAGTATTAATGCCGCTGTAGTTGGCCTGGATGCAACTGTCCGTCAAAAACGACAAATTGCAAGCCTTCCCTACGATAACAAAGACAATTTTCCAGACGAAATAAAGTGGAAGGTCTCCGCAGACACCTCCAAAATATTGCTCGCAGCCTGGGCCGACAATGACGAGGCAAAGTTGCAAACCCGATTATTTGTATCCGTAATGGACAATAACCTGGGAGAAATCTGGCAACAAAACTATACACTTCCCTACAATCAGGAGGAACTCAAAATCCTTAATGTACTCGTGTCCAATACTGGCCAGGTTTACTTGACAGCAAAAGTTTATCTGGACAAAAAAGCAGCCAAAAAGAAAGACGGGCCGGAACCACTGCTACACAAAATGGTGATTTTTTCCATGGATGGAAGCAGCGAAAAGATCAGAGAAACAAGTCCCGAGATACCCGGCAAATTCGTCACCGACCTGAGTATCAGCACAGGTAAATCAGGTGAATTGTACTGTGGCGGTATTTATACGAACGACAAGCAAGGTGTAATTCAGGGTTTTTTCTGCCAAAAAACAAACACTCAGACCGGTACCAATGAGCTGATTTTCAAAAAAGAGTTGAGTGACTCGGATATAAAAATGTTTAATATTCAGAAAGACAAACAGGGCAACGAAGGACTGGATCCGAACTTCGAAATGAAAAATCTGATTCTGAGAGACGACGGGGGAATGATAATTCTGGCTGAAGAAGTATTTACGTCTTATGAAAGCTACACCCCTGCGGGAAGCAGCACCATGAAAACTGCCACTATCTACAATACCAACGATATCATGGTGGCAGCTGTTTCACCCGGTGGAACAGTAGAATGGCTAAAAATAGTTCCCAAAAATCAGATGTTTGGAGAAACCAATAAATACAACAGTTATGCCCTGATGGTTTCAGGATCAACGCTTTGTTTCATTTACAATGATGACAAGGATAACATCGGCAAGCCGGTAAATACCAAGGCGAAACCAATCAGCAGTTTCAATGATGCCGTGGCTGCGATGTTTACAATCAACAGTACCGGGAAATCTGAACGGCAGACACTGTTCAGTATCAAAAAGGATACAGAAACCCTTCTTTCGCCCAAAAAATGCGCACAAATCAGTTCCAATGAGCTCTTTTTCGTGACAAGTGGTGTTTTTAAACTTACGGGCAAAAATATTTACCACCTGGGGGTAATCCGTATTGAATAATTACAGCTTAATAGCACTTCGGAAAGTTGATTTTGACACGGCCATCTGAACCTTAAGCATTCCTGTTTGTTTGAGAAAGTAAAACAATAGTATGTCAACATCAACTTTCCTCAGTAGTGTGGTAGTCGCGGCCTCTCTCGTGCTTGCGGTTTTTGCCTGCTCGAATAGCTCCAAAGTGTCGTCCAGACCCACCGAAAACTCCAGCATTATGAACCCTTCCGCCACCAGTTTTTATCAGTTCACCGTCAATTCGCTCGACGGAAAGCCCGTATCCATGTCGGATTTCAAGGGAAAGAAAGTAGTTATTCTGAATGTTGCGTCGAAATGCGGCTATACTCCGCAGTACGCCGACTGGGAAAAGTTCTACAAGGCCAACAAGGACAAAGTAGTGGTACTCGGCTTCCCGTGTAACGACTTCATGGGCCAGGAGCCCGGCTCTGCATCCGAGATTGCCGATTTCTGCCAGAAAAACTACGGCGTATCGTTCCCTATGTTTGAAAAAGTACATGTAAAAGGAGCAAACAAATCACCGCTGTACAAGTGGCTGACCGATCCTGCACAGAATGGCTGGAACCGGGATGAGCCCTCCTGGAACTTCTGCAAGTACCTGATTAATGAAAAGGGAGAACTTACCAACTTCTTTGCCTCAGGCGTAAAGCCCGACGGCAAAGAGTTTCAGGCTGCACTGGCGAAGTAAGCTGTCTGGCCGTTTCGCCTTATCAACAAGTACGGGCTGTATCCATCGGAGATGCAGCCCGTATTTTATTATATCTGCATCCCGCGGGGAGCAAGGCTTTGTCAGAAATCTGACAAAGTAAAAGCCAGACAACAAGTTCGGGAGTATATTCAGAACCATGGGGCTAACTTCGGAGTTTGAAGCGATCCCGGTAGTTCCTCGAATCAATGGACGTTCTGCCGTTTTATATTTGATTGTAAACCATTGATCCGGGAATCACCAGGATCTACCCAATTCATACACTTTCAAACTTGCAATGTCAAGTTTACCGCCATTCGAATAAACCATCAGTTTACTAAAATCCTTTGAGGGGAAAAAGATATCAGTCATCACCACTTCTCCACCATCTGCGAACAACTCGCAGGAGGCAACATCGAAAAACAGGTGCAGATGGACTGTTCTGTTATTGGAAGCCCTCGGTGCTGTGTGATGTTTAACTGCAAACTTATTGGAAAAGCTATTGTCTCCAGTTTTCGTACGGTCGCTGTAGAATTCATTTCCAGCTACATCTAAACCAATACGATACTCCTCTCCATTGGAATTGGACAATGCAATACCGAAATCTGTCAGGTCGCCATCAGGCAGCTCAATTTCGAATTCTATTTCGGAGAGCCTTGGTGAAAAACCGAGCTTGTCTGTTAAATCCATTTCACCATTCACTGAACAACTATTAATTGAAAACACCCGTCTCCTCAACACCTCCAGTTCTTTCACTGGCTGAGAAGAAAGCCGGTAACCACTAGGGGTCTTTTTCAAAACTAAACTCCTTGGCAGAGTTGTAGTGCTACGCCACACCTCAGTTGGTACCATTTGTGCGTAATCCCAGTTAGACATCCAGCCAATGAACAGCCGCCGTCCGTCTTCTTTTGGCACATCCGACCATGTGACCCCGGCATAATTATCTCTGCCCCAGTCAAGCCAGACAGCCTTGCCACCCGTCACGTCGGGCATAAACGATGGGTCAAGCGTGAATACCTTGCCATCAAAATTGCCTACAAAATATTGTGTGCCGGAACCACCGTTTGGGGATCCGGGGTTAAGACTTTGCAAGAGTACCCATTTCTTTTCGCCTGTACCCTCTACCTCCATCGGGAACAAATCAGGACACTCCCAAACGCCACCGTGGGCACCAAATTCCTTACCGAAATCACTCAGGTACGACCAGTTTTTCAGATCGGGCGAACTCCAAAACATGACTCGATCATAGGTGGCGAAAACCATCACCCACTGATTTGTTGTATTGTCCCAAATCACTTTCGGATCACGAAAGTCCCTGATATTCCGGGTATTAGGTATTACAGGGTTACCCCGGTACATCTTCCAGGTACGTCCTCTGTCGTTCGAGTAGGCCATGGCCTGATACTGAAAGTTACTGCGGCCTGCTTTTTCCCCTTCACTCAGGTGTTGGGTAAAAATGGCAACGAGAGGAGGCTTGCCGTTTTCACCAAATCCACTCGAGTTTTTCCAGTCAACGACGGTACTACCAGAAAAAATGTACCCCAGGGAGTCTGGATACAGAGCAATAGGCAGATGCTCCCAGTGTACTAAATCCCGGCTAACAGCATGACCCCAGTGCATAGGCCCCCAAACGATGTCATTAGGGTAATGCTGATAGAAAAGATGGTATTCACCTTCGTAAAAGACCATACCGTTGGGGTCGTTCATCCACATTTTTGCAGGTGAAAAATGGAACTGTGGGCGGTGCTCTTCACTGTAGCGACTTTCCGGAAGGGTACTGCCGGAAGTGACTTTTACTGCTTGATGGCAGGAAAAGAGAAATGTCGAGCATAAAAAAGTGAATATCAGATTCTTCATTTGAATTATGTTTGTTGATATAGACTGTCAGCCAACCACATTGGAGAAACCTGAAGTAGTACGCCAATAACCTTTGCCGGGAAACAGTCCATTGAGTCACTTTGAATAAAAGTCAACGGCCGGGTTGAATTTCGAACCCGAACTCATTTCTTGATAAATCTGCCCACACCCGTTTTTTCTCCACAGGTTAACTGTAAAAAATACACCCCGGGTACCAGATCAATCACATTCAGTGAATCTACTGCGTGAGACATATTTTTTTGCATGAGCGGCCGGCCGTATGTATCGTAAACTATTGCTTTGCAAGTTGATATAGGCCCCTCGGGTATTCCGACTTTCAAAAAATCAACGGCCGGATTTGGATAAACTGACAACTCAAAATCATTCGCCTGAATATCGAAAATACCGGAAAGAAATACATTGGGCAGGTTGTCTGGCAGACAGGTTTCTGGCTGGCAGGTCTCTTCTTTGGAGCCAAGCTCATAAAAATCAAGTCGCTCTATTGTAACTCCTCCCTGTGTTACTACAAGGTCAATCAACTGTTGATCCTGGCCGGGATAAACCCTTGCGGATACAACAGTTAAATTATCTACAAAAACCTCAAGTGTACTGTGGTCCACGAATACCCGCAGGTGTATGGTATCCCCGAAAACATAATTGTCAAAACGGTTGTTTTCGGCAGTGGTGTATGGCGAAGACAGCACCCTGTTCAGCCCTAATCTATTGGTTGTCAAATCGAAATCAATACCTGTAAACAAGCTGGCAGCAGCATTTTTTAAGATTTGCAGAGAAAATTTTGATTCGGGTTCTGGCACGAGTACAATATCAATTTCGTACTGATTACCATTGATTTCCGGCAGATTGAAATTAGTGCCGGAGGTGACTATACGATTTTCGATATGTACACTATCCTGCCGCAGGCGACAAAGATGCGGATGCGGGTAATGGCCGATATACCCGTCTTCGAGCAGCCGGGCAACCCTGGGCAGGCTGAAAGTTTGACGCCAACCAGCAGCTATCTGGTCGTTAACATTCCGGTCTTCCGGTATAATGCCAATATATATCAGGCGGCCTGCTTCATCATAGCCGAAGGCAGGCGAAAGCAGGTGACGAGTAAGGTGTTCGAATTTTTTCGGTGTATTTTGGTAGGGGGTAAATTTATCATTGGCAAATTTACCTACCCAGTAAATTGTTTCAGCAGGTTTACCCACGAACTGCGGTGTGACGACTACAGCCCGGTCGCCATTTTCAAACTTCAACATGGCCGGCATTTCCCAAAACCTGCCTCCCAGAGAGAAGTTGTTGTTTTGATAGACAGGAAGAATTGTAGTCCAGTTTATCAGGTCGGCAGACTTATAACTGAAAAGAATACCGCCACCGTTATTTTGCAGCCCGGATCCGACGATCATATAATATGTATTACCCTCCTTCCAGATGTAAGGGTCCCGAAAATCCATGTGTGCAAAACCAGCCGGGGGATTTGGAATTACCGGATTCTGTGCAGCCGTTTCCCACTCAACAAGGCTGCTGTCGAGCGGAAAAGCCATGCCAATACCGGCTTTTTGACCATCCACGCCGGTGTAGGCAATGACGGGTGTACCATTCTCATCCAAAATTGTTGTGCCCGACCAACATCCGAAATCAGAAAAACCAGGTTGCGGCGCCAACGCTATTTTCTCTTCCTTCCAGCTCACCAGATCGGGACTGGAAAAGTGTCCCCAGTGCATGAAATATAACGTGGGCGAGTTGGGATTTTTTTGTGAGAACATATGGTATTTGCCGTTATACCAGGTCAATCCGTAGCTCTCGTTAGTCCAGCCTGTGTTAGGCATCACATGGTATCGTGGTCGCAAATAATCACCAGCATGGCGGATATTCGGATCAATTTCAAGTTTTGCTTCAACCAGACCGATGGCTTCAAAACGTGCTGCTATTTGAGCCGGGGAAAAGGTTTGGTTGAAAATTTTGACCTCATCAAGTGCCCCATTGGCAACACTGAGGAGAAACTGGTCAAACATGGGTGAATCATTGCCCCTTCCAAGATAAAACATGCTATTGGAAAAGCTCAACAGGTTGTGCTGACCGATTTCTTTGGTCGCACAAAGTTCACCGTTGACGAATATAAAGGCTTTTTTCTCAATCAGATCAACCTGAAAGACGATATGGTTCCACTTGTATTTTTTTAGTGTTTTGACAGTCGAGAGAAAGTAAGTCTGGCCATCAGCATAAAACTGGGCAAAAATACTCCCATAAGGTGTAACCTTTACTGTAAAACCCTGTGAACCAGATAGTTGACTAACAAGCCCGGCACTTTGCTGATTGAATGCTTCGGTAGCGTACCAGATTTCAACAGCCATTCTTTTAGTCAAACCGGGAATCGAAAAATTGGCGTTGGAGGCATAGGTTGAATAGCCGTCGAGGCGAAGTGCCTTGCCGTTGGGGGCATCAATACGTTCGGGATTCCCAAAATGATTTGAAATTGTAAAGAGAGACAGACTGATTGAGTCGAGTGCAGTCTGGTCGCCAGAATTTTCATTGAAAGAGAACTGTACAACAGGTATTTGTGCGAACAAAGGAATTGTTAGCAGCGAAAAAATGACTACTCTGAAACAGTTAAGCATGAGTATAAGATTTAAAAAAGGGGGCGGAGAAACCGCCGCCCCCTAAAAATCTTCATTGAAAATTATTGCTTCTTGAAACATCGGCTCCAGCCTGCGATAAGGCACAGGTATCCCGATTTTGAGAAAATCGGCTAAGGCCGGTACCATTAGTCAACAAAATTATCAATCGCATTGGCTGTGATACCCTCGACGTTTCCTTTCCACTTTCCGGTACGACCATCTTTCAAATCCCACTCGTAAGCACCAAGTCCGATAACAAGGGTTGTACCTTTATAGTCGGTGGTTGGGTTGAACTCAACGATAGCACCCAGTTCCACACCGCAAGCAGCAGGATCCCACTCGAAGGAAGCACGTACTTTTGAGTTGGTGTCAGTTTCAAACCTGGTCTTTTTTTGGTTTGGGCCATCGCAACCACCAGGCAGTTCATTGCCGTAGTACCTATTGAAATCCCAAATGTGCGCGCGGTTTTTCTTGGCGCCGCCGTCGCTGAGGAATATGGCGTTATAAGTGACCATTTCAAAGGTAACCGGTGAAGTGGTCAGGTTTTTAAACAGATAGTAGCCATCATTACCTGCCGGATAGTCATCCTGGTTGAACACGCCTGGCAGGAAAGAAATACCCCAGTTATCCGGGTTTTGAATAAATTCGTCGCCGCCGATATCGAAGTTAGTCGGACCAAATTCAGGAGCTACACGGCCTACCTGCGACACGTAAGAACCTGCCAGCCCGGTGAGCAGGAGGTTTCCTCCAGCCTTGTACCAGTTTGTAATAATTGTTTTGGCATTACCCGTAGCAGAAGCCGGAAAAATTGGAGCGCCGTTGTCTATGTCGGGACGCGGGAACGTGGTGTAGTGGAACCAGATCATCGTTGCAGTTTCGATAGATTCTGCCTTCAATTCACTGAACGGGATGTACTTTGCTTTTTCCTTGTATTTATCCAAAGCCCACTGGTACGCTTTCTTGATCTCAGGGTCAAGGTCATTAAAGTTGGCTGGATCGCCAACCAGAGCCAGACGGAGCGGGTTCGGGCCTTCGGTGGCCGTCACGGTGTAAGTAGAGGATTTGCTACCATCAGTAATGGTGAATGTAGCAGAGCCACTGCTAAAGTTGACCGGATTGGAAGGTGTGACTGTCGCCGTCGCCGGGTCGGTCGTCAAAGATACCGTTACAGCAGAAGCATCAGCCCCGAATGGGTAATCAAAAGTGATGGTTTTGGTAGCTTCGTTGATTGTACCAACAGCAGCAAAGGGAGCATCAATTTTGAAGAGGGTAATTTTTGGAGCGCTCGTTGAACCGCCTTCATCTTCTTTTTTACAGCC
>JBEGNB010000197.1:0-5273 GCA_041182785.1 Bacteroidota bacterium | reverse complement strand
CACTACTATTCACCGCCACAAATGTAATGACCTTTCCCACTTTTTACCATATTTACCCACATTTTACCAAAAATATTTTTTCGGTTATAAAAATTTTTTCTCTGTTTCTTTTTAAATAATTGATTTTCAATATCATCATCATTTTACCATTTTTTCTTTAAAATTTATTGTTTTATTATATATTCTCTTCAAAACCCTTGAAAAAGCATAGTGAACCGAATCTTCACCCTTATCGTGGTAAAAATCAGGGATTCCGGTCACTGAAATCCGGAAGGAGAAAAAATGGTGGTAAAAAGTGGTAATCTGCTTTTAAGCCGGCTGCCTTTCAGTGGACTCGGTGCATCTGGAGTGTATATCGCGCAGGGATCTTCCGGCGAAACGTTATTTTACTTGACCATAAATCAAATACTCTTTAATATATTTGCGTCAGTTTGTTCTTTCAGAAACTTTTCTACTGTTTTCCAATGAGAAATCTGCTCCGCATACTGTGCTTTTCTGTTCTTGTCACCAGTCCGCTCTGGATGGGCTGCCGCACCGGATGGGCGGGCCCCGACCTCGAGGTGGTGTGGCGACTGGAGGAAAACGTGACCAGAGAGGATAAAACCTCGCACACGGCCGTATTCTATATTGTCAATCGCGGCCGCTTTGCGCTGAAAGGCAACTCCTGGAATATGTACTGGAATCAGGCTCCGCGTCTGGTTACGGCCTCCGAAGGCCCCGCCAGGGTACAGAATATCAACGGTGATTTCTATCGCATGGTACCCTCCGACGACATGTCGCTCGCACCGGGCGATACCGCCGTAATCAGATATGTGTCGGAGGATTTTGCCATTAAAGTTTCTGACGGACCACTCGGTTTGTATATCACTTACACCGATGGCGGCGAGGAAAAAACAAAAGCGATTACCAGGTACAAGGTGCTGCCCTTTGAATCGGAAGCTCAATATACCCGAAATGCGCGCGACGAGGAACCTTTTCCCGATCCGGCTTTTCTGTTCAGACAAAATGAAAGGCTGAGCCAACTGCCAGAAAATCAATTATTTCCATTTATCCCTGCGCCTTCTTCGTGGACATACCAAAGCGGACAATTCGAACTCGGCAGTCGCCCCGGAGTTCAGGCCTCGCCAGAAACGGCTTCGATCGGTCAGTACCTGTGCAGTGAACTCGGAAAACAGTTCTCTCTGCATGCCGGCACGTCGGGCAGTGCCGCTATCCGGCTGAGAATCGCACCACTTCAGGCACCGGAAGGATACCAGTTGTCTGTTTCTCCCGACAGTATTGTTATCACCGGGAGTGATGAGAAGGGTGTTTTTTACGGCGTACAGTCGCTGCTCTCTCTTGTTAAAAAAGATGCCGGAGGCCGTTATGTGGTTCCCGCCATATCGGTTACTGACAAGCCCGCTTTCGCCTATCGCGGCCTTCACCTCGATGTATGCAGAAATTTCCAGTCGAAAGAAACCGTTCTGCGCCTGCTCGATATGATGGCTCGTTACAAGCTCAACAAACTGCTTTTCAACCTCACGGAAGACGAGGGCTGGCGTCTTGAGATCAACGGCCTGCCCGAACTGACAGAGGTCGGCGGCAGGCGCGGTCACCTGTACCGCGACAGTCTGTACCTCGCCCCGGCGTACGGCTCCGGTCCTGACCCCTGCAGTCCGCGCTCTCACGGCAACGGCTATTATTCCCGCAGCGACTTCAAACAGATTCTCCGCTATGCACAACAGCGAAACATAGAGGTCATTCCGGAAATAAATCTGCCGGGCCACTCACGGGCCGCTATCAAAGCCATGGAATTGCGCTACCAGCGCCTGATGGCCAAAGGACAGCCTGAAGAGGCCAACCGGTTCAGACTCATTGACCCCGCCGATACCTCGCAATACCGCTCGGCTCAGGGATACAACGACAACACCACCTGTGTCTGCCGCGATCAGGTTATCCGCTTTTTTGAGTATGTGCTCGACGATGTAATCAGTATGTACAAAGAGGCCGGTGTACCGCTGAACATGTTCCACACCGGAGGCGATGAAGTGCCCTCCAAAGCGTGGACGGGCTCTCCTGAATGTCGTGACTTCATGGCCCGACATCCGGAAATCAGGAATAACCGCAACCTGCAGGGACTTTTCTTCGGCCAGATGATTGATGCGCTGAAAAAACGGGGGCTCCTGAACGGCACCTGGGAAGAAGCGGTTATGTCGTTCAACGATGACGGTTCCTGGACGCCCAACCCGGCCTTTGCCGACAGTGGCGTTTATCCGTATATATGGAATAACCTCTGGGGTAATCAGGATCTCGGCTACCGCCTGGCCAATGCAGGTTATCCGGTCGTTCTTTGCAATGTGACCAATTTCTACTTTGACCTGGCCTACAACAAAGACCCCCGGGAGCCCGGCCTGTACTGGGGCGGCTTTATAGACACGGAAGATGCCTTCTCGTTTGTGCCCTACGACCTGTTCCAGTCCACCAAAACCGACGATATGGGCCGGCCTTTCGATCCGGCGAAGGATTTTGCCGGGATGGAGCGCCTCACACCTGCCGGCAAGCAAAATATTGCCGGACTTCAGGCCCAGCTGTGGAGCGAAACCATCAAGGGCCGCGATATGCTGGAATACTACTATCTGCCCAAACTGCCCGGATTTGCCCAGCGGGCCTGGCAAGGGGAGCCCGCCTGGAGCGGACAGGCTGATACGGCTCGGCTCGCCGACTGGAACAGATTTTCCCAAACACTGGCATTGAAAGAACTGCCTCGCCTGACAACCCTGTCGGGAGGGTACAACTACCGGATTCCTCCACCGGGTATCATGGCTGAAAACGGACAAATCAGTATGAACACGGCATATCCGGGCTTCCAGATACGCTATACCACCGATGGCACCGAACCAAACAGTTCAAGTACCGTTTACAGCGCACCCTTCTCTGCCGACGTACGGGTTGTAAAAGCCGCCTGCTTCAATGAAAAAGGCCGCTCCGGTTTCTCTTCAACACTTCATCTGAGTAAAAAATGAGCAAAAACAACCAATCTGCGCGACTGCTGTCGCTCGATGCCATGCGCGGCTTTACCATCATGGCCATGATCATCGTGAATACACCGGGCTCATGGGATTATGTTTATCCGCCTCTGCTGCACGCCTCCTGGAACGGCGCTACCCCCACCGACTATATCTTCCCGTTCTTCCTGTTTATCGTGGGCGTATCGGTCGCACTGGCCTACCAACCTCGCCTCGACACAGGCGCCAACAAATCAGCACTCGCAAAAAAGATATTGCTGCGCAGCCTGAAAATATATACACTCGGTATTTTCCTGTGGTTGTGGCCCGATTTTGACTTCGGTCATATTCGATGGGTGGGTGTGCTGCACCGCATAGCTTTTGTATTTATGGCCTGTGCACTGCTGTATCTGTACACCGACTGGCGTACATGGATGCGCGCGGGCGTGGGCATACTGGCTGCCTACTGGATTGTCATGGTCTTCGTACCCGTACCCGGTATCGGTCAGCCCGACCTGAATGCCGCAGGTATGAATATCGCCAACTACATAGATGGCAAAATACTGCCCGGCGTGCTTTGGCAGAAAACCTGGGATCCGGAAGGATTTCTCAGCACCTTCCCGGCTATCGTAACAGGCATGACAGGCATGATGGCCGGACGGATTATCCTCCATACCAAAGATATGTATCAGCGAATTGCATGGCTGTTCTTTGCCGGATTCGGTTTGTTCGTGGCTGGTGGTGTCTGGGACTGGTTCTTCCCGATTAACAAGCATATCTGGACGAGTTCGTATGTATGCCACACTTCCGGACTGGCGTTCATGACGCTGGCAGCCTCTCACCTGGTGGTGGATATGCTCGGCATGAGCCGCTGGACGGCACCCGGACGAATTTTCGGAGCCAATGCCATAACGGCCTACACACTGGCAGGCATGCTGACGGCGGTTTTCTATACCGGATACTTCGGCAAGCCGGGCCTCAACGAGATGTGGATGAACAGCCTGACCGCCGCAGGAGTATCAGCTCAAATGGCATCGCTCACGTATGCATTGCTTTATGTCGGAGTTGTTTTCATGCCGGTTTACCTGCTTTACCGCAAAAAAATATTCATCAGGCTGTGATGTTTGAATACCACGAAAAGGCCAGACTGCAGCTCGACCGGATTGTTTCTGTTCAGGAAGACAACATACGGGAAGCTTCACGCTGGCTGGCTGACACGCTGATAAACGACCGGATAATTCATACGTTCGGCACAGGCCATTCACACATGATCGGACTGGAGCTCTTCGTGCGCGCGGGCGGGCTCGCCAATGTAAACGCGATGCTCGACAGTACCGTCATGACCTCGGAGGGAGCCCGGCGGAGTGCCGAAATTGAACGTATTCCCGGACTGGCGAAAATCATACTGGATCAGCACCGGCTGGCACCCGGCGACCTGATGATTGTTATTTCCAACTCGGGAAGGAATGCCATGCCCATTGAAATGGCCGAACTGGTCAAGGCAGCCGGCCTCCGCGTCATAGCCATTACCTCCCTGGAGCAATCGGCCATGTACCCTTCCCGACACCCGGGTGGCAAAAAACTCATGGACATAGCCGATCTGGTACTCGACAACTGCGTTCCGCCCGGTGATGGTCTCATGCATATTGACGGACATCTCACCGGGGCGGCATCCTCCCTTTCCGGTATGTTTCTGGTGAACCTGATTGCGACTGAAGGTATGAAAATCGCTGCCTCGCACGGCGTAAAACTTCCTGTTTATTACAGCCAGAATATTGACGGATACAGCAATGAGGAGCTGTACGCCATGTACGAACAACGGATAAAACACCTTTGAGACGGGGAAAGTATTTTTCAATATCGAAAAAAGAGCCATCTATCTGATTAAAACAGGCGCCTTCGAAACCATGAAAGAGTTCTGCTACGCCGTCGGGTTCAAAACACTGTACTACTTCAGCAAGCTGATGAAAGAACGGTTCGGGTGAGGTAGATGAGAAATATTGAACAGCGAACAAGTAACACCGAACGCCGAAGTAAAACAGCATTCTGAATAGCAAAGCACTACTCGGTGGGCAAAGCGCTTGTACCGGGTGTGAAAGATTCCTCCTTTCAGTCGGAATGACCCGGCATCATATTATGTAACGAGGCTGTCTCACGTCGTTACTTGTGAGACAGCCTCTACGGTGGTGCCCGTAAATCCGCGATTCATCGCGGATCTGCCAATCGTCTTCGGATGCCGGACGCGGATTGGCCGTGCGTTGAACGGTTGCGGATACGCGATGAATCGCG
>JBEGNB010000196.1:0-18636 GCA_041182785.1 Bacteroidota bacterium | reverse complement strand
ATATACGCGGTGGCGCGCGAAGAGTTCGCGAGCGTGCGGGTAGTACACCCAGAACATAGGCTTTTCGAAACGGAAGTTACCTTCATTGTCGCGCACGTCAATCATCGGAGCGATACCGAGGATACGGACCTGCATGGTTGAAGTCTCCTTGTCGAAGAACCATACTTCCTTGATACGGAAACGCTTTACGTCTTCCCAGTTGATATCGTTGTTAACGATCGTGATTTTCTCCTCGTAGGTTTCAGGATCGAATGTGATAACGGTATCGGACTTGGAGAGCATGGATAGAACATCTTCCGTACTCAGACGTTTTTTGAACTTGGCACCATCTTCATCAACGCTGTAAACCGGCAGATCGCCTTTGGTTGCAGCATCGGAGAGAATTTTAAAGAACGGCTGCTCGGGATAAGCGAACGGCAGGTTCATTTTCTCACGAACGTCAATAACGCGCCAGATACGCTTTTCCCAGAAGACATCACTTTCGCGAACAGGCTGGTAGGCCAGTACTTTGCGTTCACCCATGATTTCTTTCTTGACCACATCGTCAATTGCGCCACCTTCCGGTTCTTCAGTAGCTGTTACCTCTTCAGACTCGATTTCCTCGGGATCCTGAGCGAAAGCAGTGCTTCCGACAAAGAGGAAGAGGGAGAGGCACATCCATTTTACTAATGTTTGCATGGCTCGTGCAGTTTTGGGTTAATGTTGTGAAAAAATTACCTGATTTTGTATGCCAGACCACCGATGTTACGGGCGGCGGCATCACCCGGGCACTTGCATTTTACATCATCGAAGAAGTAAGAGTCGCCTGGCTTGGCCTTGCTGATATACTCACCTACTTGTGGGTTCCAGCGAGCACCTACATTCTGTGCGGTGATAGGATCCTGACGTTTAGGCAGGTATGTAACCTCGAAACCTACAACATCGCATTTTGCATCGAAGTCGAAGTTTTCCAGCAGTGCTGCAATACCACCCTGAGCCTTGAATTCACCATTCGGCATAACACCACCTTTGTTTTTGGGGTTACCACCGAGACGGGGGTTCGGGTCAGGAATACGCTTCACGCGGTACTGGAAGGTCTGAGAGGCTCCTCCACCCGAAACAGTGAGAGATGCATCACCCGGCGTTGTAACGTTGACAGTATATTTACCGCCGCCGTTATCCTGCAGACTGATACCGCCACCTGAGCCAGAAACCTTTACTTCGTTGGAAGAAACACCGGCAGCTGAAACGCTGATCGGGTTTGGAACACCGATGTAGAACACGTTCATCTTGTCGAGAGAAACGGCCACAGAGCGCTGACCAACCTCATACTTGAATTCTTTCTGATAGTTGTCGGTTTTACCTGTAAGCGGGTTTTTGACGTTGATGCTTACGTTCAGTTTGCGCTCACCTACGCCGCTGGTGCCCGTTTCGTAACGGCCGATACCGTCTTTGAGCGGTACACTGCTGCCGTTTACACTGATGCTGATGTTATCAGCTGTACTGCTGTACGCACTGAGGAATACATCTGCAGCGTATCTGTCGCCAGAGATAACATAACTTTTCTCTGCGGACAGAGCCGGAGTGAATTTATCAAATTTGATATCTTCACCACCTACTTTATTGGCGATGTAGCTGAGCACTGCAGAATAAGAATTCTTTGCATCACTTTGCAGTTTACCCAAAATAGGGAATACGGCTGCTACAGGCATTTGCTTGAACTTGTACTCTGGCCAGTTTTTCGCTGCTACTCCGCGTGGAAGTTCTTCGATATTAAGTGGAAGAGAACGTGCAACCGTTGAGTCGCCATCAGCGAGCTCGAGGAGGATTTTACGGGTCTCATTCACCTTGTCTTCGATTTCCTTACCCAAACCATCATTGATGAACATCTTGGTGGTCAGGTCTTTGTTACGGATATCTTTGGGCTGGCCTTCCACTTTAGGGTTTGGGCCACCAGCTTTTTCAAAAAGTGTTTTGCGTACACCCTCGACATAAGCTATAAAATTATCAGCCACTTCCTTGGCTTTCTCCGCATTGGAGCGGTACTTCTTGTTTATCTCGGAATCATACGCCTCTACTTCCTTGACGATGCTCTTCATTACCGCCTCGTTAGAGCGGTCAACGATGGCACCCGTATCTTTCATTCCCTTATCGAGAGAGAAGAAAGCATTCATCACCTCAGCAGACACGTTCAATGCCAGCAGCGCGGTCAACACAAGATACATGAGGTTGATCATGAGTTGTCGCGGCTCCTTTGGTATGGACATGAGTTCTTACGTTTTTAATAGTGAGAAAATCGGAACTTGAAATCTGCTTCAGAAATTACTGGCGACCGATGTTGGACATGGCTGCGAGCATATTGCCGTAAACTGTGTTCAGGGAACCGAGGTTTTTGTTCAGGGAAGCCATCTGGTCTTTGTAAGCCTTCACGTCGTCGGAAGATTTAGCCATATCAGCCATAGCTTCGTTCAGTTTGGTGTAGAAGTTGCTCATAGTTTTAACCTGCTCCTGTGTACCGGAGAAGTCAACTTCCTGAAGAGCCTTGAGAGCACCGAGGCTCTTTGACATAGACTGCAGTTCAGTGAGCATTCCACCGAGCTGGCGCTCGATAACATCACCGTGGAGTGGAGTACCCATATCAACATTGTTTTGCGGGCCGGCTGTGAGCGGCTGTATGCGGGAACCGTAGTCGGAAAGACCCGGATAGAGTTTATCCCAGTAATAGTCGGCATCAGGGCCGAGGACACCCAGCATAAGGAAGATGAAAATCTCGATACTCATACCGAGGATAAGCATCTCGGAAGCGCCTTCCCATGATTCCAGTTTGAAAAGTGCACCTGCAAGAACGAAAGCGGCACCCACGCCAATCATCAAATTCTTGAAGTACTTAAAGCCCTTGCTTTTGACGAAACTCATTGTTTTTTACTTTTAAGCAGTTTTAAAGAAAGATCAGTTCAAGTTGTCACGGTTCGAGGGGGCGGCGTTGAACCAACGCCGCGGGCAGCCCGGCAGTGCAACAAAATGCCGGGGGATAGCATTGGAAATTTCCTTAGAAATCGTTAATGGAACGACCGAGGAATGTAAGAACACAGCGGAAACCAATGTAGCACTTGGTGGTATCCTGGTATTCGAAAGTACGCGTGCCTGTATTCATAAAAAATGCCACATCTTTCCAGGATCCACCGCGGATAACCTTGCGCTTGGCAGTTTTATCGTCGGTTTCTTTGGCATCAACGCGGATATCAGGATTCAGGTCATGCATGAAAGAGTATGCATTCTCGAAATAGGCAGTCTCAGTCCACTCAGCTACGTTACCAGCCATGCAGAACAGACCATAGTCGTTCGGATAGTAACCATCAGCTTTTACAGTGTAGAGACCTCCATCTTCGGGGTAGTTACCACGACCTGGCTTGAAGTTAGCGAGCAGGCAACCCTTTGCATTGCGGGTGTAATATGCACCCCATGGATAAGGAGCTCCTTCACGACCGCCGCGTGCAGCGTATTCCCATTCATGCTCGGTTGGCAGACGGAAGTCTTCAGAAACCTCGGCAGTTTCACCATACATATTCCAGAGTTTGGTACGCCAGTAGCAGAAGGCCTTGGCCATCTTCCAGTTAACACCAACGACCGGATAGTCGTCGAATGCCGGGTGCCAGAAATAATTACGAGTCATGGGCTCGTTATAGGAATACGCGTAATCGCGTACCCATGAAAGTGTATCGGGATACACCTTGATTTTCTCGCGGTGGATATGGCTGACACGATTGGAAGTACGATCGTGTGCAGCGCGCTGCCAGTCGTACCACTGGAATTCGAATACCAGTTTGGCTACGTCGAGTTCTTTGCGGCCAGCAAAGCGCTCGTTACCCTGATAATACATATCCTCCAAAACACCGTCGCCTTCGGCATCTCCTTCCCAGTCAATTTCCTGTTCCCAGTCAATAATGTTCTGAGGTGGTTGCTGATCGTTTTCTGATTCCTCGACCACATGCTCAAGCTTGCGGTGAGCCAGCGAGTCGCGAACCCAGTTCACAAACTGGCGGTACTCGTTGTTGGTGATCTCCGTGTCGTCCATAAAGAAGCCCTGAACAGAGATAGTCTTTGGACGTGCAACGAGAGATTTGCTGAGATCTTCATCGCCAACACCGATCTGAAGTGTACCTGACGGAACATAGACCATGCCGTAGGGGTTGATACCCTTCCAACTGGGACGATCAGTTACGCCAATCAGTTGACCACCCTCCTGGCGGCCACAAGAAGCAATGATAACTGCAAAAAAGAGCAGTAAAAGGGTTGAAAGCTGTAGTTTTTTCATTTTAAACACCCGATGGTTTCCTTACAAAAATTGTACGGTTTGGAAAAAGTGGCCGTAAAGGTAGAAATGATTGAACTATTGAAAAAACAATTCCAAAAAATTTGGCACAAAGCTCAATATTAACCCCTAGGGCTTCAGACAAACGACTTTTTAACTTTTTATTGTATTCAAAGTTAAAATTTTTCAAAAAAAACGAGGATTGTAGATCACAGGCGGCAATTTACCTACTCCTACAGGTTTATTCAGGCTGTATCGCAGCAAAAGTTCATGACTTCCGCGGCTCACTGAGCCTAATGATGAACGAGAAACGTCAAAAGCATACAGTATTGTTGTCCTCTCGTTCATTTTTAACCCGCCAAGTAAAATAAATGCATCCTTTGACGAATTTCCGAATCCCCGGAATGAAAAGCCGGCAAATGTACTCTCTCTCCAGTTAATAACCGCAGAAATATCTGCTTGTGTCTTCACAAGGTCAGTTTTAACTAAAATTGAGGGCATAAATACCACCCCTTCTGTTATTACCACACGATAATCGGCGTGCAAATATCCGTGTGGCAAAAGTTCAACGCCAAAGTCGGATGGCATGGCACTACTCAGCGCCGGCTGAAAAGAAATACCTGCCGACCACTTCTCTGCCCGGAAATATACGCCTGCATCGGCAAAAAGTGTGGCTGCCGACTGCTTTCCCAGTGGCAACAGTGCATCGTTATGCGAAAAGTCTGAATCCGTATAAATACCGTCGGGGGCCCTTAGCCGCGCACCATCAAGAACGTACTGCTGATATCCCATACTTGTGCCCACAGAAAGCACTCCCACTGTCCCAGCCTGTATCTGATAATTATAACTGAGCGATACGTGGCTCCGGCCATGTGCCCCTGCCGACTCGTTTGAAACTCTCACCCCGGCACCACTGCTTATGGCATATACGGGCAGATGAGCATTACAATACTGACTAACCGGAGCACCTTCCAGGCCCGACCACTGCTGCCGGTAAACACCGGTAATAGTCAGTGTGGATTCCATTCCGGCATATGCAGGATTGAACTGGTAAGGATTCCAGGCATACAAACTGTATTGCGGCGTCTGCTGAGCTTGCAGGCGAATCATAACAAAGACAAACAGCAGACTGAATGGAACTCTCATATTCAGATCATTTCCCAAAGTTCGTCCAAAGATACTACCGGCGCCCGACAGGCAAAGTTTTCACACAAATAAATGAGCGATTCTTTTTGTCCCGACTTGCCCGAGAAAAGCGGAATAACGCTCTCATGCCCGTCAGATGCCATCACTACACTGTTGGGAATAAACTTTTTTCTGATAGCAGCAGCCTTGTTGTCCGCATCGCCGCCCACTACCGCTATCTGTACCGGCGGCTGGGTGTGATGCAAAAGTGCCTGTGCCCAGCCTGAAAACGAAAGTGGAAATTGCGTAACCGATGATTTCATGGTATCGAGCATACGCCCAGGGATATTGCTCCATTCCGGCCGGTTCACAATCAGATTGAGTCGTTGCAGATTGTGAATCATCGTACTGTTTCCGGAAGGAGTAGCGTTGTCATAAAAATCTTTCTTTCTCACAATTATATCAGTCTGATCCCTGCGCGTACTGTACATGTTGTGCTGCTCCGGATCATAAAACGCTTCCAGTACATACCCTGTGTAGTATTCGGCAAGCTCCAGGTATTTTGCATCAGAGGTAATTACCAGCAAGTCAAGCAGGGCAGCAATCAGGAAGGCATAATCATCGAGAAACGCCGGTATGGCCCCTCCTCCCGTACGCGCGTGCACAGGATGCCCGTTTTCGCACATCTGTCCGACGAGATAATCCATATTTCTGACAGCAGCAGCCCTGTAGTCTTCATCGCCCAGTGCCATGTACGCCCTGGCATAAGCCGAACACATCAGCGCATTCCAGTCGAGCAACACCTTGGTATCGAGCAGTGGCCATATTCTTTTAGAGCGCTCCGACAATAACTTCATTCTCTGGTTATAAAATTTCCGGTGAATGAACGGACCTTCTTCCAGATCGGCGGATCCTGTACTCCGGTACAGGATATTTGTTTCTTCCCAGTTTCCTTCCTCGCTGACATTGTAGTATTGACAGAATTCTTCAGAATCTGCGCCAAGTACTTCCTTGATTTCATCTTTTGTCCAGACATAAAACTTTCCCTCCACACCTTCTGAATCGGCATCCTGTGCGGTATAGAAGGCTCCTTCGGGACTTGTCATTTCCCTGCTGACCCATTCCAGTGTTTCACGAATTGTATCACTGAAAAGTGCTGTGAATCGTCCTGCGGAATCCTGAGCTGAAGCAATTTTACAAGCGTCGGCAAGTAGGCCAGTGAGCAGGGCATTATCGTAGAGCATCTTCTCGAAGTGCGGGATATTCCACTCCCTGTCGGTGGCATACCGGGCAAATCCACCTCCTATCTGATCATAAATACCGCCTGATATCATTTTTTCAAGTGAAAAGAAAGCGTGCTGTAACGCTTCAGGCTGCCGGAAATACCAGCTGTATTCCATCAGCCACTGAACGGCCATGGTGGAGGGAAACTTGGGTGCTCCGCCAAAACCGCCGTGCGCAAAGTCGAACTGAGACCGGAGGCGTTCATAAATATCCTTTAACGGAGTACCGTCCTCACCCTGATTTGCAGGGCTAACTACTGGCGGAGTATCCTTGCTGATATGCCCGGTGAGTCTTTCGGCCTGTTCGAGCACCGTTTCGCGGTGTGTCTCCCACACATCAGCCATATATTTTAACACATCGAGCCACGACGGGCGGTTATAGGCGGGTTGGGGCGGAAAATAAGTGCCGGCATAAAAAGGTTTTCCGTCGGGGGTCAGGAAGCAGTTGAGCGGCCATCCGCCACCGCCGGTCAGCAGCTGACACGCCTCCATATATATGGCGTCCACATCAGGCCTTTCTTCGCGGTCAACCTTGATACTGACAAAATATTTATTCATCAATTCAGCAACGGCAGGATCCTCAAATGACTCCCTCTCCATGACATGGCACCAGTGACAGGTGCTGTAGCCTATACTGACGATGACCGGTTTTTGTTCGGCGCGGGCGCGCTCAAACGCTTCCGGCGACCACGGATACCAGTCAACAGGATTGTGCGCGTGCTGGAGAAGGTAGGGTGATGTTTCTTCGGAGAGTCTGTTCATTTTGTACTTTTATAACCGATCAAACATGATCCGGACATAAATGTTGAGTACATTGAAAAGTGATTACTTTGATATGCTGAAAATATCATCATTACAGTGGGCAAAAAAAAACCCGGCTGCGACTTTTCACAACCGGGGTTCCAGCCTATGAAGCATAAGACATCTGAACCAGACAGAGGTCGCGCAGTGTATCAACGCTGCTTGAGCGCAGATACAGACGGCGACGAGGGGTGCTGCACCCGTGGAAGGATACACACTCGTGCAGCAAAAGATCTAAAACGAACGAACCCAACTAGGCATACGGTCGTTGAGTACCGATGGCAGGGCAGATTCGATTAGGCGCACAGCGCCAGCAAGGAAGCAGTGATTGATCGGTTTTGGTTGGGATGAACGATCAAAATGAAAGGTGAGATCGGTTTGGATTAAAGCCCCTTTCGGGAAACAGTTTCTATGGAACAATATTCATACCAAAAACATACGCATGAGAAAAAAAAATACTTTAAAAAAAATCAAATATTAGCAATTGCCTGAAAATCAATGTTTTAATATTTTAAATTCAGACGAAAAGTGCTCTTTTCAGTTCTTCCACCCTGCCAATCTGGTGTATTCTGACAGCATAACGGCTGGTATCAATGCCCTTCATTCCATATTTTGACACATAGATCTCCCTGAATCCGAGGCGATCAGCTTCGGTAATTCGTTGTTCAACCCTCTGAACAGCTCTGATTTCGCCTGAAAGGCCTACCTCGCCGGCGAAACATACATTGGAAGGTATGCTCACATCTGACAGACTGGATATCAGGGCTGCCACAATTGCAAGATCAATACCCGGGTCTTCCACCCTGATTCCCCCGGCGATATTGAGGAACACATCGTTAATACTGAAAAAATAACCACAGCGCTTTTCGAGAACAGCCAGCAACATAGACAGGCGCCTCATATCGAATCCCGTGGCAGATCTTTGAGGAGTGCCGAACACGGCCTTGGACACAAGCGCCTGTGTTTCGATGAGCATCGGGCGCATACCCTCCATGGTAGCTGCCACGGCGCTGCCACTGAGTTCCTCATCCTTCTGGCTCAGCAGCAACTCGGAGGGATTGCTTACCTGACGCAGGCCTGCGCTCTGCATTTCGTAAATACCCATTTCATCGGTGCTGCCGAAGCGATTTTTAAGTGTTCTGAGTATCCGGTAGGTGTTGTGCCGATCTCCTTCAAACTGGAGTACACAGTCAACAATATGCTCGAGCAGTTTGGGACCGGCGATATCGCCGTCCTTGTTTATATGGCCTATCAGCAATACCGGAATATTGGTTTCTTTCGCAAAACGCAGGAACTCGCCTGCACACTCGCGCACCTGTGCGATACCGCCCGGCGCAGAATCCAGATGGGGTGTATTCATTGTCTGTATAGAATCTACAATCATCAGCTGGGGTTGCAGCTCCTGCGCCTGCTGAAGGATGCGTGTGGTATTCGTTTCGGTGAGAATATAACAGTCAGATCTGAAGTCGGCCACCCGATCAGCGCGCATTTTTACCTGCTCCTCACTTTCTTCTCCACTTACATACAGTACTTTGGCAGGCAGCTGCATGGCAACCTGCAGCAGGAGCGTACTCTTTCCGATACCGGGCTGACCACCCATGAGTACCAGCGAGCCGGGCACAATACCTCCACCGAGAACTCTGTTAAACTCCTGATCGGGTGTGGACATGCGCGCGGTTTTACCGGTTTGAACATCTTTCAGGAGCGAAGCTTTGGGGTAATCTTTTTTACCCTGGGGTGCCCAGGAGCGTCTTTTCTCCTCGGAGGCTGTTTCTTTTTGTATCAGCTCTTCCTGATAAGTATTCCATTCGCTGCAATGCGGGCATTTACCGAGCCACTTTGGTGCCGAGGCACCGCAATTGGAACAAAAGAAGATGGTACGCGGCTTGGCCATACGTTTAGCGGGAGATTTTCAGACTACCCATGGCGCAAAGATGAGCAGAAGAATACTAACAAAGATATTAGTGGCAATTATTCTTTCAGGAAGCGAAATATCCGACGGGCCATTTATTGTCTTACTTCGGCAAAAGGCCCGTCGGAAGGCAGGTTTGAGGGAACACAGGGTGTGGCATGGAACCCGGATACAACACTTTGTTATTCCGGGCAACGTCCGGTCAAGGGCAATAGACGCAGAAACATACCAGCCATATAAACGGTAAACACCTTGTTTTAGTTCATAATTACGCAAAAAAATATTGTTACGAGGAGCCTGTCGCCCTGAACAAGGCATCAGCCTTCACCAGGCATTCCTCATATTCCGATTCAGGTACCGAGTCATAAACAATAGCTCCGCCGACCTGTGCGGAGAGGTATCTGGTATCGGCGTTGTACAACAGGCTTCTGATAACCACATTAAAATCAAAGTTGCCGGCAGGGTCGAAATATCCCACTGCACCGGAATACAGCCCCCTGCGACTCATTTCATATCTCTCAATCAGGTTCATAGCCATAACCTTGGGCGCGCCTGTCATACTTCCTGGAGGAAATGCCCTTGCCAGCGCGTCAACGGGATGCGTATATGGCAGTATTGTCCCTGAAACAGTTGAAATCATCTGATGGACTGTTCTGAAAGTATAGACACCGAACAGCTCTTCGACCCTGACAGATCCCGGCTGGCACGATCGGGCCAGGTCATTTCTCACCAGATCCACAATCATTACATTCTCTGCCCGGTCTTTGACGCTGTTTGCGAGTTCATTTTTCAGGCTTTCGTCGTGAAGACCTGAATGGCGGCGGGTACCCTTTATTGGTTGGGAGATCAGCCTGTTACCCTGCAGCCTGAGGAACCGCTCGGGACTGGCGCACAACAGGTAATTATTGCGGTAACGAAAAAATGCTGCCATGGGTGGCTGAGCAATCTCGTTCAGTTTGCTGTAAACCAGGAGTGGATCAATAATTGTATTTTCGGCGTAGAACTCCTGACAGAGATTCATCTCATACAAATCGCCCTCGCGTATGTGTTCTATAATTGACCTGACCGTATCCAGATAGACAGATTTGGGCATCCGGGGTATCAGGACCGGAGGAGGAGTTTCAACAGGCGGGAATACCGTTTGTGTGGACAAAATAGCGTCACACACTGATTCCGGATTGCTTGTCAGGCAGTGAACAACAAGCTGGTCTGACTGGAGAAGCACCACAGTTTCAGGGCGGAAGAAGCTCATTACGGGGAAGTGTACACCGTCAGGCAGCGAAGATGACAGATTTTCTGTTTCTGCCTTCAGATCATAACTCAGTCCGCCAAACAGCCAGTCCGCGTGTTGGCTGAGGTATTTTTTCAGGCTGTCGAATGCCTGTCCGGGTAAAGCCTGAACGATATCTGCCAGGCCTATACCGGCCAACAGTTCGAAGGATTCTCCGGTGAACACATCTTTGTGGGAGTTATTGTCGAGACAAATACTGTATTCGTAGCTTGCTGCGTAGAAGAGAATCTGGTGTTTGACCAGAACCGGATCGGCTACCTGGCGCCGGGCAGTTAATCTTTGCTGATTCATGGGGGCAAAAATAACATGAGCCACCCCGATTAAGAGGTGACTCATACTTCATGGTGATGTTTACTGTTATTTTTGACTACTGAAGCACAGCCTCACGCTCATTCATCATTTTGCGGATATTGATGAGAGCGTAACGCATACGGCCGAGCGCAGTATTGATGCTTACTCTGGTGAGTGATGCAATTTCCTTGAAACTCATGTCGGCGTAATGGCGGAGAATGACCACTTCGCGTTGTTCAGGCGGGAGTGAATCAACCATTCTGCGGATATGATTGTGTGTTTCGGAGCGTATAATGTGTGTATCTGCACCATCATTATCCGTACGAAGCACATCAAAGATATCGAAATCTTCGGATGGGTTGATGTGTGCACGGCGCTTGTTGCGTCGGTGATAGTCAACACACATGTTGTATGCTATACGCATAGCCCACTGCACGAACTTTCCTTCGTGGTTGTACTTGCCCCGACGGAGTGTGTCAATAATTTTGATGAAGACCTCCTGAAAGATATCTTCAGCGAGAGCTCGATCTTTAACGAAAAGATAGATGGAGGTGTAAATTTTGGCTTTGTAACGAGATAGGAGAACCTCAAAAGCCTGTTCATCACCGTCCATGTAACGGGCGATCAGTTCATGATCGTGGAGCATCGACACAACTTGCATAAGCAAAAGATTTTGCTGTGAACCAATTAAATGAAATCTAAGTGGTGTACAAGTTTGATTCGATACGCAGTGATGAATTTTGTGAAAAAGAATTTGCTTTCGCAATTGAATCGGTCAAATGTAGGGCGATATTTCAAAACTGCAAAAACATTTACCATTTTTTAACATTTTTTTTCTGACTATAGATGCAACCGAATAAAATATCGGACGAATATTTTTTAATTTGATTATTTTTGCAGCCGAATCAAAACATAATTGCGCGCAACAATTTACCTTTTTCGCCTCTAATTTGTGTCGTATCTTCCGGCCCCGGTTCAATCTGAGGGTTTTGCGCTACCGGTGTTTTTGCCGGCAGGAAAGATTCCGGCAGACATACTATGGAAATTCTAATTGTTTTAGTACTCATTGTCCTGCACGGATTCCTGGTGCTGGGAGAAATTGCTCTTTTGACAGCCAAGCGTTCGCGGCTGGAGGGCGAACGCCTGAAAGGTAACCGGAATGCAGCGATAGCAATCGGGTTGCTTGACAATATTGACCAGTACCTTTCTGCGATGCAGATAGGGATTACCCTGATTTCGATTGTGGAAGGAGCGTACGCGGGTGTGGCTATTTCCCACAAACTGGAGCCACTACTGGCAATGATCCCATCCATTGCGCCTTATGCCGACCAGATATCGCTGGCCGTTGTGGTGACACTCATAACCTATCTTTCGCTGATTGTTGGCGAACTTGCACCAAAATACATTGGTATTCAGTATGCAGAATCGCTGGCACTGACTTTCGCGCCGGCGATGGATCTGACAACCCGCATAACAGGTCCGATATCAAGGTTCCTCAGCTGGTCAACCAAGATGTTCATGCGGATGCTGTTTATCAAGCCCAACGATCAGCAGAGTATTTCGGAGGACGAAATCAAACTGATGGTCAAGATGGCCAGGCAGCAGGGTGTGCTGGAAGCCAAGGAAAGCGAGTTTATACAAAACATACTCCGTTTTGCCGACAGGGATGCCTATACCATCATGACACACCGGAATTCCGTTGAATGGCTTGACATTAACGCCTCTTCCGAGGAGAATGAGCGGATTATACAGGAGAGTGGCTACACCAAGTTTCTTGTTTGCGACGATACCATAGAGAATATCCTCGGGGTAGTAAAACTGCGCGATTACGTTGACAGCAGACAGAAACCGGGCTTCAGTCTGCGAAATATTCTTACACAGCCTCTTTTTGTTCCGGAAACAATGAATGCGCTGAAAATTCTGGAGCGTTTCAGAAAGGCCAGAAACTATTTTGCGGTAGTGGTGGATGAGTATGGTTCTACCCAGGGGATTATAACCCTGCACGACCTCACAGAAAATATATTCGGAACCCTGCCTGACATGGACGATATCACTGATCCGGATATTGTAACCCGCGAGGACGGAAGTCTGCTTGTTGACGGTACTATTCCGATTGATGAATTGCGGGAAACTGTGAATCTGAAGGCATTTGACTTTGAGGATGCCGATTACTCTACGCTTGCTGGATTTATATTGTATCAACTAAGCGAGATACCTACAGTTGGTGACCATTTTGAGACGGAGGGCTACCGCTTCGAGATTATGGATATGGACAAGAGCAAGATAGACAAGGTTCTGATTACACGCCTTCCGGATAATGAAGAGGCGGACTAGCCTGGGATTAGCAACTGATTAAAGCAGGAAACAGTAGTGTGTAAAGAAAAACAGCAGCAGTAATTCAGGAAGAAAACACCGGATCGAGTTGTTCGTTGCGGTTGTTGGTTGCTCTTTAAACTCGATTAAAAGACCAACAACGAACAACTCAGGGCAATTATTCAGCGGGGCGTCAGGCGGCCAGTTCCTCCACAATATTGGAGATATGGCCAAGCCTGCTTTTGTCCAGCGAATAGTAGATGAACTTACCGTTACGCTCTGTTTGTACCACCCCGGCACGGCGCAGGATTGCCAAATGCTGGCTTGCGACGCTCTGTTCAAGGCGTAATTTCACGTAAATGTCGGTTACAGTCATCTTTTTGTTCTCCTCAAGCAAGTCTATCATGCGCTGCCTCAACTTGTGATTGATTGCGCGCAAAACAGACGCCGCCTTTTTGAGCTCCATGTAGTCCAAAAGGGCATCGGCCTTCCCGTTGCGCAGGAAGACGGGTTCAGATTTTGTCTTCTTCATAATGATTGTTTTGATTATTGAACACTGGCTGTTTTCTGAAACAGACTACCACCAAAATTATGCCAGTTTAATTAGGAAAAAAGTGAATAACATTTATTTTATAAATATAAGACCATCATTATCAGTGTCTAATATGCAAAAAGTATCCTCAAATTAAAAAATACATAACTATTTGACATGCCGGTGCATGGATGAAATCAGTATTAAAAGTACGGGAAGCGGACAGGGATATCGGCAACAGCGTTTTCAGAACTGCGCCTGTTTGCTGGTAGTGATATTGGGTGGTTTCATATAGAAAGGTTCAAAGTAAGCTATATCCTGGAATTCACCTGCCAGATAGCTCTGCAGGGCAATTTCTCCGGCGTATGCAGCCGAGCATCCGATGGTATCGGGGAATTCAGGATTTCCGTCGAAATACTGGCTGCGTATCTTCCGGCAGCCATTACCGATGACTACGAGTTGTCGTTCAGCGGCATCGGGCACTGTTTTCATACAATATTCCCATACGGAGCCATCGTCGAGAACAAAGGGCTGAGCAGGCAACAGTGATTCAAGGTGTTCGTTATATAGAGCCATCCATACCTCTTGCCTGCGTGCATCGAGCGCAGGCAGGAGCAGGAGTTTTTGACTGCCCGATATTTCTTTGCCAGCTGCCGCCAGTGCCAAAAGGGTATCGAATGCAATGAGGGGTTTATTCAGGGCATAGCACAGCCCTTTGGCTACCGAAGCACCCACCCTGAGTGATGTGTATGCTCCGGGACCGCCACTCACAGCCACAGCATCAAGCTTTTTGAACTTCAGGGAGGCATCCTCCATACATGCACTCACCAACAGTGTGAGTTCGGCGGCATGGTTACTGCAGTTCCGATTTTCTCTGAGTGCTACCATGCGATTTTCTGAAAAAACTGCCACAGAGCAAACCTCTGTGGCAGTTTCGATAATCAGTATGTCCGGCATATTGAGAAACACTATTTTTTTTCGGTGGAGTCGGGGGCTGTAAAGTACATAACCTTGGTAAGCCACTTTGAAGTATCCTGTTCCGTTACCGGATCGGTTATATAACTTTCAATTACGAGGGGGCTCTGCCCGATATTATAGGCCGCGCAATACTTTTCAATAGCAGTGTGAGCCTGATGGATACTGTCGTAGGCGCCATAGAAGGAGACAACCAGAGCCTTGCCTCCCGGAGCCTTGAAAAACGAAAAATCTTTGGGGGCTTTTGCAGTTTCCTCCTTGACAGGAATACCAACGGCCATATCAGCAGTTCCGGCGGACTGGTCGAACGACCAGTAAATGCCGGCAGGAGGACCTGTGGACAAAAGCTTTCCTGCATTGGCAGCCTCCATCACCTTCATCAGATTGAGGCCAAAAAAATGATGGATACTATCGAGTTTTACCGTTCCTTTCGAGCAGAAGTAGTTGGTTTCGGATATTTCCTCTTCAACAATCTCGTATCCATTGTACTTCTTGTGGGCTATACTCTCGCAGCGGCGTTTCAGAAAAGCCAGTCCGCGCTCGTAATCGGTACCCATCGCTTTGTCAATATCGGTGAACATCGCCCAAACATTGACAGGGAATGGCAATTGGGGGTCAAAGCCCCACGATACCCTTGTTTTCAGGGTATCACCCGTTATATTGAAAAATGCCGGGATAGTGGACTCAAACGGCTCAATGAACTGTAGCTCCAGATCAATCCGGTCGGCAGAAAGTGCTTTCAGAACCTCTTTGCCCTTGCCAACATTTTCATTTCCGGACCAGGAGTAGGAAGATCCGACTTCTCCGTCGGCACCTTCGTATGTTACCACCACATCAGGGTCAAGTTTAAGCCAGGGCGACCATTCATTGAAGTTTTTGAAAAGCCTGATTTGTTCATAAACCAGTGCTTTGGGTGCATCTATTTCGACACTTCGTTCAATATGGTAGCTTTTTTTGGCAAAAATACCGAGCAAGCCAATCAGGGCAACCAGCCCCAAAACGAAATAGAGGAAATATTTGATAATTTTCATAACGACGAATTTTGATTCAAGTGTAGCATCCACCCGGCAAACAGGCACCTCGCAGATAACGGGGACAAAAGTCTGAAAAACGGGACACTACGGGGCTTTGGCATCTGTTTTTTATACTAAACCAAATAATTTCGGGATGAAACAGATCAAAAGAGCTCCAGTTGTTCATTTTCAGGCAGCAATCTGAAGCTTTTTCTGTGCCAGGGGCTCGGACCAAAAGAGCGAATAGCCTCCCTGTGTGCTTCTGTGGGATAACCCTTGTTCTCCATCCAGCCATACTGCGGATACTGCTCGTGCAGGCTGCGCATTGCCTCATCGCGCCATGTTTTTGCCAGTATGGAGGCAGCCGCAATAGAAGCATACTTGCCATCACCCTTTACAATACACTCGTAAGGAAGGTTGTTATAGGGAAGAAAACGATTTCCGTCAATAATAATGAATGCAGGAGTTATCCTGAAAAGTCCGTCCAGGGCTCGATGCATGGCCAGAAAAGATGCTTTCAGGATATTGGCCTGGTCAATTTCTGCTGCGCTAACCTCAGCAACTGCCCAGTCGGCCGCCTCTCTTTCTATCACTTCACGCAACTGATCCCGACGGGTTTCTGTAAGTTTTTTGGAGTCATTCAGTAATGGGTGATGAAAATCTGACGGCAGGATAACTGCAGCGGCAAAGACAGGGCCTGCCAGACAGCCCCGGCCAGCCTCGTCGCAACCCGCTTCAATATGTTCTGTCTGGAAGTGAGTGATCATAAATCAGTGAACAAACAATTTCCAGATTCCGGCGAAAATCAGAATCAGACCGGAAATAATTCCGGCGTTATGTTCCAGTACATGCCAGTTGCTGAGCCGAAGCCCATGCCATACAAGCCATACCCACACAGCCATCCCGGCCACTGTGGTTACATAATAGAATACACTCAGTGTCAGTACCACTGTCGCACCGTGAGCACCGGCCATCAGAAAAAATGCTCCAATTTCCAGGCAGGGCGACAGGAACATAGCCAAAGCAAGCGCCGCAATGAGCTCACGTTCGCCAAGATTTTCACGTACGGGAGCGTGCAGGTGAAAGTGCCTGTGGTAATAGTGCCTCCATATGAATATCAACCCCAAACCAATGAGAAGCAGTGGAGCTGCGACAGATGAAAAAACATCCATCCATTCGCTCATTTTCCAGCCCAAAACGCTCAGGGCCAGCCCGATCAGAACAGTACTTGCAGCATGAGCACTACCTGCCAACACCGTAATACGCACAGCTTTGGAAACGCTCCAGCCATTTTTTTTCCCGATTGCAACAATAGGAAGCCAGTGGTTGGGGATAGCTGCGTGCAACAAACTGACAGACAGACTTGCGGTAAGGACTTCGTACATAATAGTTTACCAGACAGATTCAGCTTTTATGGTTGGGCAAAGATAATCTGTCTGGCGTACCTTTCGCCCTTCTAAACCGAGATTCACTGTGAGAATTGCCTTTGATGCCAAAAGATACTTCAACAATGCCACCGGACTTGGATTTTACAGTCGGACGCTTGTGAACGGGCTGCGGGCCTTTTTCCCGGAGAACGAGTATTTGTTATATACGCCTTATATACGCGGGAGTTACACACAGGATGATTCCGGGGCGCGGTTTCCGGAGGGATACCTGGCGAAGCTGGTTCATCCACTCTGGCGCAGCAGACTGATAACTCACCAGCTTAAACGTGACGGGGTACAGGTTTTTCACGGACTGAGTCATGAATTGCCATCCGGGCTATCCCATGCAGGAATCAGGAGCGTAGTTTCCATGCATGATCTGATTTTCATGCGTTATCCGGAGCTTTATCCGGCTTCTGACCGTTTTTTTTACAAGTGGAAGTACAGAAAAGCCGCATTGGAGGCAGACATGGTAGTAGCTATCAGCGAGCAGACCAAACGCGATCTGACTGATTATTTTGGCATACCTGCCTGGAAAATACGGGTAATCGGGCAGGCATGCGATCCGGCATTCGGCGAATACAGTTTAGGTACTTTTCCCGGACGCGATACGATACCGCTGCCTCCGGATATCAGGGTGCCGGGTGACGGATTTGTTGTTGCGGCTGGCAGCCTTACTCCGCGTAAAAACTGGGATGGACTCATTCGGGCGCTGGCTATAGCCCGGGAAAGGGGGCTTGACATACCACTGGTAGCAGTTGGCACGGGCAACAGCGAGTATGCACGTTCCCTGCCGTCACTTGCGACCAAACTCGGGGTGTCTGTCGTATGGGTAAAACGGCACATCCCGTCGAAGGAACTGGCCTCAATCTACAGGAGGGCTTCAGCACTGGTTTACCCCTCGCTTTTTGAAGGATTTGGTATTCCCATACTGGAAGCACTGACGGTAGGAATTCCGGTTGTAACCAGTACCGGTAGTTGTTTTGGAGAGGTTGGCGGCGATGCAGCCCTTTATGCCAATCCGCTGTCGGTAGAAGACCTTGCAGAGAAGATTATGCAGGCCATGGACAGTCACACAAGAGAGCAACTGCTTAAACGGGCTCCCGGGCAAATCAGGCAGTTTGAACTGCGGAGCATCTGTGAAACATGGAACGGACTTTACAATAATCTGGCCGGTATGAATTTCTGAGGCGTATCTGATCAGAAAAACATACCAGCCAGACAGATATTTCCTAAGAACTTGTTCAGGATTCTCTGCCGTTGGTAAAAACAGGCTGATTTTTTGTCAGTTTTTGCATTTTTGAAGGCGCATAGCCGGAGCTACGTAACTGAAAAAAGGTGAAAAATGGCGAAAAATGAGCCGTTTTTGACTCGGCGAGAGA
>JBEGNB010000195.1:0-8340 GCA_041182785.1 Bacteroidota bacterium | reverse complement strand
GCCATTGTCATTGTCAGGGGCGATTCCATCGTGTGGATGGAAGGCTTTGGCGTCAGACAGATTGATTCTTCCGACAGCGTGGATATCCATACCGTTTTCAGGGTTGGATCTCTGTCCAAGGGATTCGCCGGAGTACTCACGGGTATTCTGGTGCAGGAAGGATGGATAGGATGGAATGAACACGTCCGCGATTGTTACCCCGAATTTACACTCAGCGATGAAGCACAGGCCCGGCGCGTACAGCTCAGACACCTGCTGTCGCACACCACCGGACTGCCCTATCACGCATTCACCCACCTGATTGAACGCGGCTATGATACCCGCAAAATAGTGTCCGAGTACTTCCCGCACGCGCGCCTGAGCGCTCGCGAGGGTGAATACTACAGTTACCAGAACGCCGCTTTCAGCGTGATTGAAGAGGTGATGGAGGCAGCCACCCAGCAACCCTACCAGGAGCTGCTCCGGGAAAAAATATTTATACCGGCAGGAATGAAGAACGCCTCCTGTGACTACCTGTCCATGGTTTCATGCCAGAACAAGTGCCTCCCGCACTTCCAGACCGGATTTGGGTTCAGTGCCGATTCAATTTCCAGCCTGTACTATAACTCGGCCGCAGCCGGCGGAGTGAACGCAAGTATCTCGGACATGGGGGAGTGGCTCAAACTACTGCTTGGGCACAGAGATCGTATAGTGGCCGATTCTACGCTGGACAGGGTATTTGAACCAGTAATTGGAACCGGTGGCGAGCGATCCGTTCTGCGGCATTGGGTGCGGCGCAATGATGCCTACTATGCACTCGGATGGAGGATACTGCAACACGATACAGATACCATCATATATCACGGCGGATACGTCAATGGCTTCAGGGGGGAAATTGCTTTCAACAGACGGGATGATGTGGGGATATGCGTACTGATGAATGCATCCACTGAATTGGGCACTCTGGCTGTTACCAGTTTTTTTGACCGCTGGAAGTATTTTATCCCGATGAAGTAAACGGAAATGTGTTCCTTCGCAGTTTAATCCAATCCTGAGAACCACCGTTCTTGTATTAAACTATTCAAACATTACACATGCGGAATTTCCTGTTAACTCAGCCGCTTCCTGCAGTTGTTACACTGGCGTTGTTGTTTATTTCATGCGGGGGTGACAACCCGGGAGAAAATGCACAGGCAGGACCGGCGCTTTTTGAACAAATAGTGCCTGCTGCAACCGGAATAGATTTTGCCAATCAGATTGTAAATACAAAGGATATCAACTACCTGAACTTCACATATCTCTATATGAGTGGTGGCGCCGGAGTAGGTGATTTCAATAACGACGGATTGCCGGATGTGTATTTCGGGGCCACCATGGGCCCGAACAAACTGTACATCAACAAGGGCAATTTTCAGTTTGAGGATATATCTGCCAAAGCAGGTATCACGGCGCCCGATGGTATAAAAACCGGTGTGACAGTAATTGACATTAACGGGGACGGCCTCCTGGATATTTATCAGTGCCGTACTGGTCCGACCCCCGAAAGCAGGGGCAATTTGCTGTTTATCAACAACGGCGATCTCACCTTTACCGATCGTGCCGGGGAGTACGGACTCAATCCGCGCTGCGCCTCTACGCATGCCAACTTCTTTGATTACGACCTTGACGGCGATCTGGATATGTACCTGCTGAATCACCCGACCGACTTTGCCGGTGTTTCGCAGATGCGCGTACGCGAGGAAGGTGGGAAAATCATTCGTACCACTACTCCCGATAACGAATACACTTCCGACAGACTGTTCAGGAACGACAATGGTAAATTCTCCGACGTAAGCGGCAAGGCCGGTATCAACAATTATGCATTCGGACTGAGTGTTACGGTGATGGATGCCAATCTCGACGGATATCCGGATATCTATGTTGCCAACGACTACATCGTACCCGATTTTCTGTATATCAATAATAAAAACGGCACATTTACCGACCGTATCAACGACTACGTCAGACACCTCTCTCACTTTTCCATGGGTTCCGATCTGGCTGATATCAATAACGATGGCCTGCTCGATTTGTTTGTACTGGACATGGCCAACCCGACCAATTACAAGGACAAGACCAACTCCACGGCCATGCGCAACGAGCGCTACTATACGCTCGCGCAATACGGTTACGGCGAGCAGATGATGCGCAATGTGCTGCAACTGAACAATGGCAACGGGACGTTCAGTGAAATTGGTTGTATGGCGGGTGTGAGTGCCACCGACTGGAGCTGGTCGCCTCTGCTGATTGATTTCGATAACGACGGATGGAAGGATATCTACATCTCCAACGGATTCAGGGCAGAGGTACAAAATCTCGACTTCGTAACTTTTGAAATTGATTCCACGCTGAGAGCCGACGGAGGCAAATTCAAGGATACACTGGCACACATACAGCGAACTCCCAAGGTGCCTGTTCACAACTATATATACAGGAATAAGGGCGATTTGACATTTGAAGATATGACTCACTCGTGGGGTGTTGATCACGAAACATTTTCAAATGCAGCTGTTCATGCTGATTTCGACAACGACGGAGATCAGGATGTTCTGGTCGTACGCTGTGAAGAGCCCGCAGCCATTTACAGAAACAAGGCAGTAGAACTGGCAACCGGCAACTGGTTACAGGTAAAACTGGAAGGTCCTGCCGGAAATGCCCCGGGTGTGGGCGCCTTCGTGCGTGCGAGCGCGGGCGGAACCGAAATGATTCACTTCGCCAATCCTGTTCGCGGGTTCATCTCCACCTCTACCGATATCATTCAGTATGGCCTTGGCAAGGCATCTGCCGCAGATCGCCTGGAAATACAATGGCCTGATGGCAAGGTGCAAAAACTTGAAAATATTCAGGCAAATCAGCGGATTACCCTGAAATATTCCGATGCCGTAAAGGGTCCGTCCATTCTCAGGCCCGCAGTAACGACTCCATCTGTATTCAAGGAAATAGCGGCACAGCAGTCCGGACTCACTTTCTCGCATCAGGAAAACCCGTTTTTTGATTTTGACCGCGAACGTCTCATTCCGCACAAGTACTCCAATCTGGGTCCTGCACTGGCGACAGGCGATGTGAACGGCGACGGACTCGACGATCTCTTTGTAGGGAGCGGATTTGGCGGCAGGCGTCATTTGTGCATTCAGACAGCGGAAGGGCGTTTTACAGTAACCGACAAGTTCTTCCTTCAGGACAGTCTCCGCGAAGATGTGGGGGCAGTCTTTTTTGATGCCGATGGTGACAAGGATAATGACCTGTTTATCGTAAGCGGCGGAAATGAACCCGGAGTAAATTCGGAGTTTTATGCAGACAGGCTTTACCTGAACGATGGAAAGGGAAATCTGGAACGCTCGAAAACGAATATCCCGCAGGAAACGGAGAGCGGCAGTAGTGTAATGCCTTATGACTACGACAAAGATGGAGATGCTGATCTGTTTATAGGAGGTCGCACGGTACCCGGGAATTACCCCAGAACGCCCTTTTCCTGGGTGTGGCAGAATAATGGCGGTGTTTTTTCCAATGTAACTGCCAGTGTAGCCCCGGCATTCAGCCAGATCGGAATGGTTACCGATCTGGAATTTGCCGATCTCGATCGCGACGGAAATGCAGAACTGATTGTCAGTTGCGAATGGGGAGCACTCGAAGTATTCAGGTACAACGCCGGAAAATTTGAACTGGTTACGGCCAGCTTCGGGCTGGATCAGGTGAAAGGCTGGTGGAATACAGTTTCCGCTGCCGATATGGACGGAGACGGAGATATGGACCTGATTGCCGGAAATGAGGGACTGAATACCCGTTACAGGGCATCTGTTTCCGAACCGATGAGGCTTTATGCCAAAGATTTCGACGTGAATGGCAGTATGGATCCTATAATAAGCTGGTATTGGGACGGGGTAGAGGTGCCATTTGCCCTGAGAGACCCGATGCTGAAACAACTTCCTTCCCTCAAGAAGAAGTTCGTACACTACCACGAGTATGGCAAAGCGGCTGTTACCGACCTGTTTGCAGCAGATCAGCTTAAATCCGGAATTGTACTGGAAGCAAACGAATTGAGAAGCTGCTACTTTGAAAACGACAACGGAAAGTTCAAGGCAGTTCCGTTGTGCAATCAGGCGCAAATGGCACCGGTCAAGATATACTCATTCGCGATTTCAATAACGACGGCCGTCCGGATCTGTTGCTGGCTGGCAATGATTACGGTCCGGCGGTTGAAATAAACCGATATGATGCTGGAAACGGCACCCTGCTTCTGAATCAGGGAGGCGGGAAATTCGTGTACAGTCCGAATTACCAGCATGGCTTCTGGGCAACGAGGGAGGCACGCCACCTGGGGTTGGTACGTATGGCACAAGGCCGCTCAGGCGTGGTAGTTGCCAACAACCTGAGTCAGCCTCAGTTGTTTGTCATTCAGTAATTCTGTCTTCTGACGAGCCTGAAAGCAATATCTCTGCCCATGCCCTGCATGATGGCCAGGTTAATCCATGCCATGGCAAACTGCTCGAGCAGGACTACTTTGTCGGAGCCCCCGAAATCAATACAATCGGCGAAACCGGCATCGGTTGCCAGTTTCCGGGCTGTTTCTTTTGCCTTTGGTTCATCGCCGGCCATGAACATGTCAATCTTTTCGCCTCCGTAAACGGGGTTCAGCATATTTTCAAACCCCGTTGAGTTGAAACATTTCACTACTGCAGCCGGCGTTTTGTCGGCGAAAGCATGAAATACTGTCGGGTAAGGATCCGGGGCTATGCGGACCGAGTTGGTTGCATCAATCACCACCTTGCCAGCGAAGTCACCACCCTGGTTGATAATGTCGAATACGGCAGGCGGAGCGGTGGCTATCAGGATCACATCGCACTGTTGTACAGCACTTTGTACACTGGTGAACCTGTCTTCGCCTATAATGGTTGCCAGTTTGATATTTTTCTCGCTCAGAGGAAACCGGGCGCCCACCAGTACAGTATGACCTGCGGCTACCCAGCGTTGAGCTAGCGCTCCTCCTACGTTTCCGGAGCCAATAATTGCAATTTTCATATCACTGAATCATTTGAAATCGTTTACTCGTAAAAAAAGTCCATAATTCCGGGTTCTGTACGGATTACTGCCGCCACCCTGACTGAAATCGGCCATCAGGCCTCCGCTCCACACCGTATTTTTCAGTCCAAGTCTGACGCGTTGAATCATATTGGTGCTTTTTGATTCGCGAAAATACACCGGAAAGAGTTCTACCTGAGCCATCAGACTCACTTTTTCATTGATAGCCGGGGTGTAGCGGAACAAACCGAACAGATCGAGTCCGCCATTCTTTTTCAAATCTGCCACCAGCCATCCGAAAAACATAAAGTGGCGTATATTTCTGAAATACTGGATGCCAGCCTTGGGGGTCAGACCAGTATTGGTGAAGGAAGCGACCGATACAATTCCGATACCCCCCTTAAAATTCATGGAAACCGCATTTACCGAGCCCGGCAGGCCTGTTCCCGGCTGCTTATAGTCAATACTGGCCCTGTTTCTGGAGAAAAACAGTAAGGGAGTTTTATCCCCGGAATTTTTGCGGAAAGGGCTGAACCACAGAATATCCACTCCCGCGCGGTGGTTGCCTGCATACACTTCCGTTGTCTGGGCGGCGGCGACACCCGTCAGGAGTATCGCCGCCATCATAATGAACATTGTTTTCATTGTTTTTCCAGTGAGTTTACCACCAGTCTGGCTGCTGCTTCACCAGAATTTTGCTGCTGGCCCGTAATCAGATTTCCGTCCTGAATAGCGTAGGAACTGAAAGGGTAAGCAGTTTTGAAAGAGGTGTCCGCAATTTTGCCTGCTTCCGTCTGTATGCGGTAAGTCTGAATTTTTTGTCCGACAGCCTTGTCTGCAAAGTCCTCCTCTGCATCGGAAAAACCAGTCCAGGACTTCCCTTTCACAATGAGCTCACCGTTTGATTTGCGAGCTTCCAGTAGCAGCGTGGTGGAGTGGCATACAGCCGCGGAGGGTTTCCCGCTTTCGTAAAAAGTGGCGAAAAGTTTCTCGAGTTCTCTGTTACCTCTGAACGTGTACATTGGGCCCTGCCCGCCAACCAGAAAAACTGCTGCATAATCCGACGGATTCACAGCAGAGAGCTTGCGAGTGTTATCCAGCATGTCGTTGAACCATTTCTGCTGCATATACCCCAGAGATATCACGTCGTGGGCCGAATAGCCACTTGCGTCAGTCGGGTTGGAGTAGCCATCCATGGCCAGTTTGCCCCCATCTGTACTGACAATTTCCACTTCATAACCAGCCTCCTGAAAGACCCGCAGGGGATGTGTGAGCTCCGCTGCCCAGAAACCGATGGGCCAGCCTGTTTGTTTGCTGACTGTGGGCGAGCTGGCTACCATGAGTATCTTTCCTTTTGAAGGCGCTCCGTGAAAGTGTACGTAATGCTGAACTTCAGTAATTTTCATATTTGATGAACTTGGTGATGCAGACTTTATCTGATTTTGTGCTGTTACCCCGCCTGCAATGAGGATAGTCAGCAGAATTGACATGCAGATTCTCATGTTGTAAATTTTTGGATGAACAATACTGCAAAGGTGTGGTTTGTATATATTTTTGATATCTGTATAACCTAAAAGTACGATACAGACTTTTAGGTTAGTATTTGAAAATCAAATAGTTGAAAGATGCCTGATTTTGTTTATAACGGGAAAGTCTATTACAATCCGGTTCAGCTGGTGATGGAGCAGATAGGTGGTGTATGGAAAATGCCTATTTTGTGGAGGTTGAAAGACCAGACGCTCAGGTATAGTGAACTGAGGCGGATTCCGCATATATCGGACAAGATGCTCACTACGCAGTTGCGGGAGCTGGAGCGCGATGGTTATGTGCACCGGGAGGTATTTCCGGTTGTACCACCGCACACAGAGTACTCGCTCACGGAACGCGGGCGGGGTATTATACCGCTGATACAGCAGATCAGGGAGTATGGCATTCAAATCATAAATGCGGATACGGGGAGTGGGCAGGCGCCAAAAGAACAAGAGTCACCCCGGAAACCGGAGTGACTCTTTGATGGAGAGGTTAATAATCTTCTTCTTCTGAACTGGCCCGCAGGCGGTACTTGGTTTTTTCGACAGGTTTGAGTTTTTTTCTTTTCTGATCGCTGATTTGATTAAATTCGGATTCGCGATCATCGTTGCGGCGGTTGTCTTTTTTGTTCTTTTCCCAGCGACTCATGGCAAAAGGTTGAAGTGTTTTTTGCGCTGTTCCCGCCTTTTCGGGCGGCTTTTAAAGCACATAGTGAGATGATGTTTGTGTTTGAGATTACAAAAATAGTAGCTTTTTTGAATTGTACAAGTGTCTTTGAAAAAAATTATTCTCCACAATAGTTGAAAACCATGGAAGTAATGCGATGTACAGGTTTCTGACGTATCTTTTTGCTCATATTTTCAAAAGTGTTTTCTGATTGATTCCCATTTGTAATCAGTCCGTACATTTGGCCAGGCCGGTTGTGTACCGGAGAACAGTCTTTCATCCGATAAATCCTCTGTATGAGACTTTTACTCTTCCTTTTTGCGAGTGCTCTGTCATTCCAGATTCAAGCCCAGCAGGTTCCTGCTGTTCGCTTTTCCTGGGGTTACGAGTCTTTCCCGGAGAACTTCGAACGCGTGAGCCGTGAGAACGTACCGGGTTATACGGATATCTTCAACGACAGATATGTCCGTTACATTCAGTTTGATCACACCCTCTCGAATGTTCAGCGCAGGAATCTGGAACAGTCGGGTATCGAGATCGCTGGTTACGTATATCCCTCTGCCTATGAGCTGGTTATTCCCGTTTCTTTCGACCTGAAAAATCTGGGTGGCCCCGGGGCTGTTTCCGTGATGCCGGTAGCGCCCGTATGGAAGCTTGCCCGATCGCTGCGTGAACCTCCGTTTGGTTCGTGGGCTGTACATGGCGACTGGATTGACGTGAACATACGGATTTACAAGAGTATGCGCTGGAATGAGGTGGTGTCAGCCAGTACAGCAAACGGGATGATAGTACTGTCGGAGCATGCCGACGCGGGTATTCTTCAGGCACGAATACTGATTCCGGAGTTACTTCAGATTGCCACGCTGCCTTTCATACAGTACATGGAACAGGTATCAGAGCCCGGGGAGCCCGAAGATACCAAAGGGCGTTCGCTGCACAGGGCCAACGTGATAAACAGCGATCATGCTGCCGGTATCAGCTACAACGGCGAGGGTGTCAGTGTGCTTGTCCGCGACGACGGTCAGCTGGGGCCTCATATAGATTTTCAGGGCCGGTTGTTCAACTACGCCAATACGCCTGCCGAACAGGGTACACATGGTGATGGGG
>JBEGNB010000194.1:0-4068 GCA_041182785.1 Bacteroidota bacterium | reverse complement strand
GAATACGGAAGCATGCCATATGCTGGTGCGCGGTATTGACTGGCCCTGTGAAGTGCACATGCTGTTCAGAGAGCAAAATATGGGTCTTCGGGAAGGAGTGGGGGATGCCCTTAACTGGTTTTTTTCCCGGGAAGAGTATGGTATCGTGCTGGAAGATGACTGTCTGCCCGATTCCTCTTTTTTCCCCTATTGCGAGGAATTGCTGCTCAGATATCGGAATGACGAGCGAATCATGCATATAACCGGCTCCAATGTAGCAGAAAAACACACTGCACACCTCGGCGAAAGCTACTTTTTCTCCCGTTTCAGTCTGGTGTGGGGCTGGGCCTCCTGGCGCCGGGCCTGGGAAAAAATGTCGCCGGCCCTTGAAGGTTTAGGGGAGTTTGACGAGGCGGGTTGCATACGCGCGCTCATACCCGGGCACATGGCACAGACCTACATGACAGACAAATTCCGGGTTACCAGCCGCAAGGAAAACAACTCGTGGGCCTATGCGTGGTTTTACTCTATTTTGAAAAACGACGGACTGTGTATCATTCCGAAAATAAACCTGATTGAAAACGTAGGAGTAGGCGATATTGATGCCACCAATACCAGGGCCAGACTCCGGCACCAGCTGGTCAGGGCGGGTTCCATGCCATCTCCACTGCATCACCCGTCCACCACAGACGTTGATAATGAGCTGGAGCGACAAATTTTTTACCATACTCAAAAACAAAAGTGGCGATTATTCATTTGGTACATACTGCGTCTGACTGGTCTGCGCTGAACCTCTGTAAATAGTCATGAACTATATCATTTACGATCTGGAAGCTACCTGCTGGGAAAATCAGCCTCCCGGCTACGTGCAGGAAACCATAGAGATCGGCGCATACAAAATCAATGAATTCGGCGAGGTGCGCGGCAAATTCAACCGGTTTATTCGTCCGCTGGCGCACCCGATCCTGTCGCCCTTCTGCAGGAATCTGACAGGAATAGAGCAGGATGATGTGAACAGGGCGCGGTATTTTCCCGATGTAATCGAGGAATTCTGGGACTGGGGCCGGGTGTTTGAGGAAGATTATATGCTGTGTTCGTGGGGAGGTTTCGACAAAAGGATGTTCGCCAGCGATTGCCGGATGCACCGGCTGGAGCACGAGTGGACTGATAGTCACGTCAATCTGAAAGAGCAGTACCGGTTGATGAAACGGATGAAAAGTGCTCCCGGACTGAAGAAAGCGGTGGAAATGGAGCAGATATTGTTCACGGGCCAGCACCACCGCGCTATTTCCGATGCCGAAAATCTCGTAAAACTCTTCCTGAAATACCTCGGATACTGGAGCGTGTAAAAAATATGTGACTGGCACCGATATGTAATTTATCTTTGCCGCCAATTGCGGAACACACGCTGCATCTCAACAACTAAACGATATGAGCTGGTACAAACGACTGCGCGAAGGTATCACCACGGCTACCAAGTACAAGAAAGACGTACCTGAGGGCGTATGGTTTCAGTGCAAAAAATGCAAGGAAACCTCTACTACCAAGCAACTGCGCGACAACTTCTACAAGTGTCCGAAGTGCGACTGGCACACGCCGATCGGTTCGGAAGAGTATTTCGAGATTCTTTTCGACGATCAGGATTATGTCACTCTTCACGACGACCTTGTATCCGTTGACTTCCTGAATTTCAAGGACCTCAAGCCCTACGACAAGCGTCTGGAGGATTCCCGCAAAAAGACGGGTCTGAATGACGCCCTGGCTATCGGTGCCGGAAATGTGCATGGCCGACCGCTGGTGGTTGCTGCCATGGATTTCCGTTTCATCGGAGGCTCCATGGGTTCTGTGGTGGGTGAAAAAATATCGCTGGCCATTGACCATGCCCTCGAGTCGGGTTCTGCCCTTATGATTATCTCCAAATCGGGCGGTGCCCGTATGATGGAAAGTGCATTCTCTCTGATGCAGATGGCAAAAACCAGCGCCAAGCTCACGCTCATGGCCAAAGCCGGCCTGCCGTACTTCTCGCTGATGACCGACCCCACCACCGGTGGAGTCACAGCCTCTTTTGCCATGCTGGGAGATATCAATCTGGCCGAACCGGAGGCACTCATCGGTTTTGCCGGTCCGCGAGTAATTCGTGAAACAATAAAAAGAGACCTTCCGGAGGGGTTCCAGACTGCGGAATTTCTGCTTGAGAATGGATTTGTAGATCTGGTAGTGAACAGGAAGGATCTCAGGGAGACCGTGGGCGATTTGCTCGGTTTCTTTGCGAAGAACCTGAAACACTAACCAATATGCACCTCACGATTCCCCCGTTTCAGTCATTCACCATGAAGTTTTCATTTCTTACGCGCCGTAATGTCATTATTGCGGCCATAGTGCTAGTAGTTGCCGGCGGGTTCTTCGCGTGGCAGCCCATTCAAGGTGCCTTCGTGCCTTCGGTAGCTTCGGATATTACCGACCCCTATGTTTACATTCCGACGGGCTCTTCCTTTGAAGATGTCGTGAAAATATTGAAAAAAGGCCGATTCATCCGCGACGAGGCCAACTTTCGCTGGCTTGCCGCCCAAATGAACTATAAGAAAGATGTGATGCGCGCCGGCCGTTATGAGGTGAAGCCGGGCTGGACAAACAAGCAGCTCATTCAGCATCTGCGCAGCGGCCCGCAGGCGCCTGTGAAACTGGTACTCACCACCATGCGTCTTCCCGAAGATGTGGCTGGCAAGGTGTCGCAGTTTCTGGAAGCCGACTCCCTTTCGCTGATTCGCCTCTTTCACAACGACAAACACCTGGAGCAATACAACCTGACCCACGAAACGCTTATTTCGGTGATTATTCCCAATACCTACGAGATGTACTGGAATACCGACGCAAAGGCATTCCTCGACAGGATGGTGAAGGAGCACGATTCCTTCTGGGCCAAAAACGGCAGAGAGCAGCGCGCCTCGCAAATAGGGCTTACCACCGACGAGATTTACACCGTGGCGTCCATCGTGGAAAGAGAAACCAATAATAACGACGAAAAGCCGCGTATTGCAGGTGTCTATCTGAATCGCCTGCGCATAGGCATGAAACTGCAGGCCGACCCGACCTGTGTATTTGCTACCCGTGATTTCGCCACACACCGCGTGACGCAGAAACACACCGGCTTCGATTCCCCCTACAATACCTATATGTACAAGGGACTCCCGCCCGGGCCCATCAGCATGGCATCCATTCCGAGTATTGATGCCGTGCTGAACCATGAAAAGCACAAATACCTGTACTTCTGTGCCAGGCCGGACGAATCCGGCACGCATACTTTTGCTGAAACGCTTTCTGCACACAAAGTGAATGCCGTGCGCTTCCAGCGTTATGCGGCTGCTAAGATGAGAGGGAAGTAGGCGCTCAGGAACTGTATTCCAGCAAATATTATTGGTTTAAAGGCCAATGAGCTGCTGGATGTCTGGATATAATCCTGTTTATTTAACAGATAGCGGGATAATTGCTGGCAGCGCCGGTAATTATCCCGCTGTCTGTTTACGCGCAACGTATGTAAATCCGGGAATAACCGCTTTTTTACCCGTACATGGTTTTGTATGTCAGGAATCTGTTTTCTAAAACCGCAGAGTATGACGCAGAGTTACACAGAGAAAAATTCTTTGCGCACCTCCGCGGTTGACTCTGCGGTTAAACAAAACCAGACCAAATATTACCCGGGCCGCCATGCGAACCGCGTACATATCCAGCTCTGGAGGAGCGACATGTTAATAGCCAGGCGCCTCCCCCGAACACAACAAGCCCCGGAGGGGTGAAACGAATTACCTCCGGTTATTGGTCCGTTTTTTATGATTTTTCATCTCGTTTTCGTGCTCCGCTACTTGCCACTCTCAAAAAAAGGGTTTAATTTTGGTATAAGTTAATCATTTCACGCACCAAACACCCTTTAATGCCAAAACAGAAATCACCGCGGGACATGTTCCCGCATCAGCCGCACGACCGGTACGCCCGCTATGCACTCGGAATACCCCAGGTAGCCTCGGATCTGATCCGGCTGTCGGTGCCGCCAGCCATGTTCGAGCGAATAGACATGTCCACGCTGACACTCGG
>JBEGNB010000193.1:0-7118 GCA_041182785.1 Bacteroidota bacterium | reverse complement strand
AATAAGTACTTCTGTGAACAATACACCAACATCCCGCAATCCTTATTTTCTTCCATTTGCGCTGGTATGCAGCCTGTTCTTTCTGTGGGGCATTGCAAACAGTCTGAATGGCTCGCTGATCCGTCATTTTCAGTTTGCGCTTGATCTGAACAGGTTTCAGGCTGGCATTGTGGACTCGGCCTTTTACGCAGGCTATTTTGTCATGGCCATCCCGGCGGGAATCTTCATGCGAAAGTGGGGGTACAAACGCGGAATACTTGCCGGACTGACCCTGTACGCCATCGGTGCCCTGCTGTTTTATCCTGCAGCCGATATGCGGGTGTATGGTTTCTTTCTTTTCGCTTTATTCACTATTGCCAGCGGACTGGCCTTTCTTGAAACTGCCGCCAACCTGTATGTAACCGTGCTGGGAAGCAAGGAAGAAGCAGCATGGCGCATCAATTTTGCCCAGTCTTTTAATGGAATCAGTCTGATACTCGGTCCGGTAATTGGCAGCCTGTTTATCTTCTCAACAAAAGAATATACACCGGAACTGCTTTCACTGCTGACACCTGAACAGATCACCGAGGCCCGGGTGGAAGAAGCCCACTCTGTACAGGGACCCTATCTGGCGCTTGCAGCACTTGTTGCGGCGGTGGCTGTACTGTTTGCACTGACCAAACTGCCGGAAGTAGGCAGGGAAGAAGAACAGTCGGAAGGTTCCGTTGGTATTTTCGGCCTGCTCGGAAAATATCGCCACCTGACACTCGGCGTTATTGCACAGTTCGCTAACGTGGGCGCACAGGCCACTTTATGGGGATACTTCGTTGATTTCAAACTCGATTTCGCGGCTGAGCAGCACCTGGGCATCGTCAGAACAATCTACAGGTTCACCGACAGCATGACCCCCGAACAAATTGCAGGATTTCACGCATCATTTGCACTGGTACTCTTCATGCTGGGCCGCTTTCTGGGTACTTTCCTGATGAGCCGCATGGATGCCAGAAAAGTATTGTCCTATTATGCCATAGCGGCTATTGTGCTGGTTGCACTGGCCATGGCTACCGGTGGTTTCATCGCTGTGCTGTGTATCATGCTCACTTACTTCTGCCAGAGTATCATGTTCCCGACCATCTTCGCCCTTTCTACAAAAGGATTACCGCCAGCCGAGAGTAAACTGGCCTCTTCTCTGGTGATTATGGCTATTGTGGGTGGCGCAGTACTGCCTCCCATAGCCGGCTTCCTCTCTCAGGCCAACGGCATGACAATGGCCCTCTGGGTGCCACTGGCATGTTTCTCTTACGTGGGATGGTTTGTCTGGAAAGGCAGTAAATAAGACTGGATAACCAGGCCGGGATCGGGTATGCTCTTGAACTATACTCCCGATCCCGGTTTGCTGTCTATTTCCTCATAGTCGGCATACTCGTCCTGTCTGCCAGTATTTTCCCTGAACCGGCGCTGCATACGGTCTGCCTGACGAGTACCGGCGGCCTTGAGGAACAGCCAGAGTGTAAAAAACGGGAAGGCAATCACAGCGAATGCCGCTTCGATAATGGCATGAACAGGGCGCGTTTCCAGCGTATCGAGCCAGCTCGTAATGGTACGCGGAAATACCCGCCAGTTCACAATAAGTGCCAGTACCAGCAGCGCAGGTGCTGCCCACCAGAGAAGAAAATACAATCCCTTGATAATATAATAGCCCGCAACGAGCAATACTGCAGCAAATATCAGGCAGCCCAGCCCTCCTCCGGGCACGCGTCCAAACTGCATTCTGTTGTTCTGAATAATCATTTACAGTGTTGTTTCACCCAGCTCAAGCAGGGTACTGAATTCATCCGGTGTAACAGGCATCACCGATATGCGCGGATTTCTGACCAGCAGCAACTGCTGCATGGCCGGATGAGCTTTAATCTCGGCCAGGGTAACATGCCGGTTGAATCTCTTCAGCGGCACCAGATCTACCGCCGACCAGTCGCCCGATTCCGCCGTGGGATCGGGATAGTACTCTCTGCTCACGCACGCAATACCCACTATCTCCAGACCAATGTTGGAGTGGTAGTACAAACAGTGGTCGCCCGTTTTCATGGAACGCAGGTTATTCCGCGCCATATAGTTGCGAACCCCGTCCCAACGGGTGGTACCCTCACGCTCGAGTCGCTCATAACTGTACACATCAGGCTCCGATTTGACCAGCCAGTAGTTCATGCAGTTGATTTTAATCGCAAAAATAAGTAGTTGCCAGCAAGAACAAGCCCGTACTCCAGCGCTTTTTTCTAACTTTGCCCGGCTATAACAGCAAAACCGGCATTGTCGTTTGAAACCTGCACTGAATATTATTGTTCCCTGCTACAACCCGCCTCCCGACTGGGAAAGGGCTCTCGCCAGCCGTTTCAACGGTCTGGCAGCCGGTATGGCAACTATCACGTCGCATACCGGACTGGTGGTTGTGAACGACGGCTCTCCCGGAAATTTCACCAGAGAAAGCGCTGAATTGCTCCGGGAGCTCATTCCGGGTGTCGTGGTGGTGGACTACCCACTCAACCGCGGCAAGGGTTACGCCCTGAGAGAAGGGGTAAAGCACTCGTCAGCCGACCTGTACCTCGTTACTGATGCCGATTTTCCCTACACCACCGACAGTATGATCAGGGTAACAGAAACGCTCATGAAAAAGGGCGGAATTGCTGCAGGAAACAGAGATACCGGCTATTATGCACATGTGCCGCTATCCCGACGTCTGATATCCCGCGCACTGCGATGGATGCTCAGGAATGTACTCAAACAACCCATTGATGACTCACAGTGCGGACTGAAAGCGTTCGACAATATGGGAAAAGAACTGTTTTTGCAAACCACCATTGATCGCTTCCTGTTCGACCTGGAATTCCTGATGATGGCAGGGAACAGGGTGAACGTATCACCAGTTCCTGTAGAACTCCGGCCAGGTGTCGTATTCAGCCCCGTAAACTGGAGAGTACTCGCCACTGAAAGCGGTAACTTCCTCAAATTGCTCCTCCGACAGTATATCCACTAAAGCAAAGCAATCTTGAATACGTTTAACCAGATAGAGCATACTTTCCACAACCTAGGTTCCCCTAAAAGAAGTCACACCTTCTGGGGAATGATGGCTGTCATGATCATAGCCGCAGTACTACTCTGGGCAAAACACGGGGACTGGCTGAAAAATGCCAACGACTATATGCTGCTCGACTCGCCCGATGCGTTCAAAAATTACATGACCTCCGCATGGCATGTCAGATACGACGCCGGTTATACACACTACGAGGGCATGAACTACCCCTACGGCGAACACGTACTGTTCACCGATAATCAGCCCGTATTCACTGCAGCCCTTCAGTGGTGGAGCCGCCACGTTTCGGATATCAGTTCCCAAACGGTCGGACTGATGAACTGGTTTCAGGTTATTTCCATGCTGCTCGGCGCCTGTGCCATATTCCTGCTCCTGAGAAAACTGCACATCCCGGTATGGTATGCCGGTATTGCCTCGCTGGGAATCCTGTTCCTCTCCCCTCAAAACAACCGATTCGATACACACTTCGGTCTTTCACATACCTGGGTCCTCCCGCTCCTTCTGCTCCTGCTCTGCCGATACGAGGAACGCGACAGCCGGCGATACCAGAGCCTGCTTATAGGTATCCTGTTGTTTTTTTCTGCACAGCTGCATTTCTACAATTTCGGGGTATCGGCGATATTTCTCGGACTTTACACGCTTTACCAGATTCTGACCGATTTTCGCTGGAAAAATATTGCCAAAAGGTCGTACCACCTGATTGTTATGGTCGTGCTGCCCTTTACGCTGCTCAATCTGTGGGTTCACTGGTCTGATTACTGTCCCGACCGGCCGGCTAACCCCTGGGGATTCACTCATTATATCGCTTACTGGGAAGGAATTTTCCTTCCGTACGAAAATATGCCGGTTTTTCAGTGGATTGACCGGAACATTATCCATATCCGCAGAATTGACCCCGAATCGCAGGCTTATACCGGTGTCGTTGTGTTTGCCTTCACGCTGTGGGTTGTGTTCAAACGCAAGTTCAGGATGTTCGATCCCGCCTGGGACGCTGCAGCCTATCACCGGGTACACAAAAAGTATATGAACGGTGTGTTTGCGGCCGGCTTTGCGCTGGTACTCATCGGCTGCGGCTTTCCGTTTGCTATACCAGGCATGGAGTGGATGGTGGATTATCTGGGACCCTTCAGGCAATTCCGCGGCCTGGGTCGCTTTACCTGGATATTCTATTACGGTGCAAACCTGCTTGTCTTCTACGTACTTTGGAACAAAAGCTCACATTATCAGGTAAATCAGACCTGGAAACAGGAGCTGGAGATACTGGTATCCGGCATCAAAAGCCGGCAATGGCGCGGACTGCACATCCCCAACACCAGAAAATGGGCGATTGCCATTCTGCCCCTCTTTATCATGTGCTGGGAGGCTCTTGTTTTTCAAAAACTCAACAAGATTGAAACGGCTCCCTCGCCCGCTCAAACCGGAACGGCTGCCACTTCACCTGATCACTGGCTGAACAAGGTTGACTACAGCGGGTTTCAGGCGCTTATGCCCCTGCCTTACTACCATGTGGGATCAGAAAATATCTGGCTCGACATTTACTACCCTCTTTTCAAAAAGACACAGTACACAGCCTATCATACAGGCGTACCCGATATGGGGGTCTTCATGAGCCGTTCTTCCATCGGCCGCATGGTAAAATCGGTTCAATGGTCGCTGCCACCCTGTGAAACACCTGCCATATTCGGCGACTTATCCGATTTCCGCCCGATAGCACTAATGATCGAGCCTGCCAAATGGGATGAGGTACAGAAAAAATACGCACATCTCGTTTCAAAGGCCACTACGGTGTACGAGTCGCCGGAACTGAGGATTATGTCGCTCATGCCCGACAGTGTACGCGTATATGCACGTGAACGCATGAAAAAAGTGGAATCTGAAGCGTCAAACCCGGATCTTCAGAAACTGGATAACGGCTGGATGGCGCACAACTTGAACGGGCGATGGTTCAAGCACCTCGACTTTGACAATCAAAAACAGGAAACTCATAATTTTTCGGGCTCCTCGGCCATGGGTATTTCAGCCGATACAACCTGGCTGGTGAAAGAGGCAATCCCGAAAGGCGTATATCAACTGAGCCTCTGGATTAATGTGGCACAGGATATGGGTATGACTCAGGAGCTGAAAATCGTTCAAAATAATACCGCCGACGGTCACCAGATCAACTTCCGACACGAAGGACTGAGGTTCTATATTGAAACCATCGTGGGCGACTGGGCCCTGTTCAACGTGGAATTCACTGTTTATGAAGACAATTCAATAACAGGCGCCTATTTGCACAAAAAGGGTGTTTTCACCCCTTTCTGGTACGATGAAGTTCTTGTCAAACCCAATGATGCCGACCTGTACCGGCAGGCACCGGGTTTTATCGTAAAAAATAACCACTGGTTCAGAAGATAAGACAACATGCAGCTCCTGATCAAAAACGTTCGTATCAACGACGGGTTAACTGAACAGAAACCTGTTGATATACTCATCAGCAATGGCATCATCACAGATATTACCGTAAATATAGAGCCTCCCGCAGGTGCAGATGTGTGGGATACCGGAGGGGCCCTTGCTTCACCCGGATGGTTCGATACCGGTGTACAGGTTTGCGATCCCGGACACGAACACCGGGAGGATATTCAAAGTGCGCTCAATGCCGCCGCCGCCGGAGGGTTTACCGGTATTGCCTGTTTCGCCAATACCACCCCGGCTATTCACTCCAAATCGGAGGTGCTTTATGTCAGAAACAGGGCACAATCCTGCAATTCACCGGTTGATTTGTATCCTGTAGGTGCCCTCTCGCAAAATTGCGACGGAAAAGACCTGGCTGAACTTATAGATATGTACCATGCAGGCGCCGTCGCTTTCTCCGATGGCTATCGTGCTGTTCAGGATGCCGGCCTTCTGCTTCGGGCTCTTCAGTATGCCCGCACTTTCGACGGACTCATCATGAACCGACCGAATCACAAGACAGTAGCAGCTGGCGGACAAATGCATGAAGGTATTATGAGTACCTCACTCGGCCTCAAAGGTATCCCGGCCCTTGCTGAAGAGCTGATGGTACAACGCGATCTCAGTCTGCTGGAATACACCGGAGGCCGCCTGCATCTACACCTGATTTCAACCGCCAAAAGTGTTGAAATGATCCGTAATGCCAAAGCCCGCGGACTCTCGGTAACCTGCTCGGCAGCTGCAGTTAATCTCTGTTTCAGCGACGAAATGATGGCAGAATTCGACAGTAACTGGAAAGTGATGCCTCCGCTAAGAAGTAGTCCGGATGTGGAAGCGCTCCAGTCGGCCGTCGCCGACGGAACCATAGATTTCATTTGCTCCAACCACACCCCCTGGCACGAAGAAGCCAAAAACCTCGAATTCCCTTATGCTGAATTCGGCATGTCAGGACTTGAAACGGCCTTTTCGCTCTGCCTGACACATTCAGATTTACCAGTGGAATTGCTGATCAGGAAATTCGCACTGGCACCCAGAAGTGTACTGGGCCTTCCATTGCCGGCTGTCAAAAAGGGAGAAAAAGCCAATCTGACAGTATTCAATCCGGAGGCAATCTGGAAATATACCAATCCGGAGTCTCGCTCGGCCAACAGTCCGTTCATCGGAAAAGAATTGAAAGGCAGAGTACTGGGAGTGGTAAATCAGCAACGTGTCGTACGTAACTAAACGCATATACAAGAGAAAAGCCGCAGAGCTCTTTTGCGCTGCGGCTATTTCCCTTGTATAATCTCATGAAAGATATTTCATTGTCGCCAATGAATGTGTTGCTCTTTTCGTTCATTGACAACACAAAGGTGCAGGCATTGAGAATGGCTGTGAATGACAATTCTAAAGCCTTTCTCCCCCACCAGTTCTGGCCCAATCAGGCTTTATTGGAATTGTAAAAAATTGATTATAAAAATATTATAACGAACAAAAACACCGGAATTATTTGCCTTTCAGGCATTTTGCCTGTATCTGAAACTGATTTAACTCAATTTTAATGTTCCTGCAGACAAACCTTTAGCTATTTTTAGCGTCATAGAAGTACAACCTGACAAAACAGGATGTATCTGTA
>JBEGNB010000192.1:0-6541 GCA_041182785.1 Bacteroidota bacterium | reverse complement strand
CCCGGTGCGATAGAAGCCTTGATGGGCACATCATTAATCAATATCTTCATGTACTGATTTCCGGAGAGCCCCCGAACCATAAAAATTTCTCCTTCCAGGGTATTACCGGGCTGAGAAACGCGGATTCCCGGAGCTGCACGCAGCACATCACCGAGCGTCACGAATCCATTCTGCAGAATTTCTTCGGCGGTAATGACCCAGACAGTGAATGGCTGTTCGTTCGCCTTTTCGGGGCTTCTCGTAGCAGAGATGACCATCGTCTCGTTCCGGGACAGTTCGAGGTTAACGACATCATTTTCACTCAGTCGCTCCGGGGTGAGCCTGAGGGCATTTTCCTCCTGGGCAAAAGAGAAGAAAGGGAGCAATAAAGGAATCAAAATATGGCGTACTTTCACGGCTGCGGGTAATTTAAAAGCAAAAGTAACCCGTTACAGTTTACCGTTCGGCTAAATGCCGATAGATTTGCGAAGTGCAAAAAGTAAAAACACCACTTATGAGGTATATTATTCTCTTTCTTTTCCCTGTTTCTCTGTTCGCACAGAAGCAGATTACACTGGAAGACATCTGGCAGAAGGGAACCTTTTCAGCCAGGGGGGTACCCGGGTTCAACTTTATGAAGGACGGCGTGCGCTATACCCGACAGGAGGGCAGTACCATCGTGGCGTATGATTTGCGTACCGGCAAGGCTACGGACACTATAGTAAATGCTTCCAGCCTGAACAGTGGAGCTGCAGGTTGGAAGAACACCTTCGACAGTTATCAGTTTTCAGGTGATGAGTCGAAGATGTTACTCTCTGTGGGAAGCACCCAGATTTACAGATGGAGTTCCGAGACAGACTATTATGTACTCGATCTGGCCAGCCGTCAGCTGACCAGAATATATGAAGAAGGCAGGCAGCGCGATGCCGCCTTCTCTCCTGATGCAACCAAAGTGGCGTTTGTATCAGAAAATGATTTGTACTACAAAAATCTGGCTACAGGAGAACTTGTACGCGTAACCACTGACGGAGCGCGAAATGCCATCATCAACGGGGCATCCGACTGGGTATATGAGGAAGAATTTGAACTCGTGCGGGCATATCAGTGGAGTCCCGACGGCAAATACCTGGCTTTCATTCGTTTTGACGAACGCGAGGTGCCCGAGATGAAAATGGAGATGCACAAAAACGGGGCATATCCGGAGCAGGTTACCTTCAAATATCCGAAAGTGGGAGAGAAGAATGCAGTGGCTGGAGCTTTTATATACAACCTTGAAGATCACAGAATGTTACCGGTGGCCATTCCGGGCCGGGTTTCCATTGATGGCCGGTTCGACGACTATATACCGAGAATAGCATGGACGCCGGGTGGGAAGCTGTGTCTCACCTGGATGAACCGCCATCAGAACATCCAGCGGCTTTGGCTTGCCGATACACAAACCGGATCCTGTCAGCTTCTTCTGGAGGAAAAGAATCAGTATTACATAGACCTTCACGATGTTGATTTCCTGTCGGACGGTACCGGATTTATTATACAGAGCGAAAAAAGCGGGTATAACCACCTGTATCGCTACGATATGAACGGCAAGCAGGTTGCTGCCATTACCCGGGGAGATTGGGAGGTAACCGCCTATTACGGACTTGACGAGAAAAACGGGCAGATTTATTTTCAGGCTGCCGTGAAAGATCCGTCCAGAAGAGAAATTTACACAACGACAGTGAGGGGAGACCTGCTGAAAAAGATCAGTCAGGAAGAGGGAACCTGTTCGGCGCAATTCAGCAGCACCTTTGATTATTACATACACACATTCTCTTCGGCAAACAGGCCACCGGTTTACAGCGTTTGCGACCGGGAGGGCAAAGTAGTGCGGGAACTGGAGAAAAACACAACGTTACAGGAGAAGATGTCTGAATACGGGGTTTTGCCTGTGAAATTTTTTCAGTTCACCACATCAGAAAAAGTTGCCCTGAACGGCTGGATGATTCGTCCGGAGAGCAGCGAGTACAGCGGCAAACAACTTCCGGTACTCATGTTTGTTTATGGTGGCCCCGGCAGTCAGCAGGTAACCGACTCCTGGAGAGGCGCCAACTACTGGTGGTTTCAGATGCTGGCTCAGCAGGGATATGTGGTAGCCTGCGTTGACAACAGAGGTACAGGTGCGCGCGGGGAGACTTTCAAGAAAATGACTTACAAACAGCTGGGTCGTTATGAAGTAACCGATCAGATAGAGGCAGCGAAATACCTGGGGACTCTCCCGTATGTTGATCCGAAGCGTATAGGGATATTTGGCTGGAGTTACGGCGGCTATATGTCGAGTAATTGTCTGTTAAAAGGAAAAGAAGTGTTCAAGGCTGCCATTGCTGTAGCGCCGGTTACCAACTGGAAGTGGTACGATTCGGTGTACACAGAACGCTACATGCAGACATATCTGGAGAACAAGGATGGTTACGAACAAAATTCGCCGGTAAACTTTGCCGATCAGCTTCAGGGCAACTACCTGCTTGTACACGGGATTGCCGACGATAACGTGCATTTTCAACATTCTGCCGAGATGGTGAACAAGCTCATCGCTGCAAACAAACAGTTTGACAGCATGATATACCCGAACAGAAACCACGGAATCGGGGGAGGAAATGCGCGGATACACCTTTACACAATGATGACCAGATTTCTCGACGAGAAGCTGAAAAGCTAGAGGGTGAAAAGCGTGTTGTCAATATTAATTCAGCCGGCGGGTACCGTACGTGAATACACAGTATGAACAAACCGGATTACCTTTGTAGAGCTTAAAAAAGAATAGTGTCATTGTCGCCTACGCTACTTGTTGATATTGCCGTTGGATCCGTACTGGCTCTGGTCATGTTCGGCGTGGGTTTGTCGTTGACCTTTTCCGACGTGGCACGGGTATTCAGGAAGCCCCGGGGATTTGTCACGGCGCTGAGCGCGCAGATGCTGGGGCTGCCGGTTATCGCATTCATCATTGCACTTATCGCGCCTGTTTCAGATGAACTAAAGGTAGGTTTTATCATTTTGGCGGCGAGCCCGGGAGGGGCTACATCCGGCTTTCTCACCTATTTATGGAGAGGAAACGTAGCATTATCGTTGTCACTTACTTCGGTGAACAGCCTGCTCACCCTGTTTTCCATTCCGGTGGTGGTCAACCTGGGTCTTCTTGTTTTCATGGACAAGTCCAGCGACCTTCATTTGCCTTTTTGGGATACATTTGCCCATATTTTCTTTATTACCATAATACCTGCGACCCTTGGAATACTCATCCGGCGAAGATTTCCGCTTACGGCAGAAAAGATAAGCAAGCCATCCAAGTATGTCATGTTGTCGCTACTGGCGGTGGTTTTTGCCATCAAGCTGTTTGCCGGAGAAAAACACGGTGGCTCGGGGCTTACACCGGAAGATTTTATCATTATCACCCCGATCGCGCTGATTCAGAATGCCAGCTGCCTGTTTTTTGGGTATTTGACCATGAAAAAGATGGGCCTTCCGCATCCTTCGCGTATCACAGCTGCGATGGAAAGCGGCGTACAGAATACCACCCTGGCATTCCTCATAGCCAGTACCATGCTCGGGAATCAGGAAATGGTGAAGCCGGCGCTGGTATATTCCATGTATTCTTTCTGGACAGCCTGCATATTTGCTTATGCGGCCAACAAGATAGCAGGCTCAAAAACAGATATCAATCTTCAGGATTACTAACGAGTTTATAAATTACTATTCTGGACGGGCTCACGTCCAGGTCTATAGCCAGCGTCTGAATATTAAGCAGGTACAAACCATCCCTGACTTCACCGGGTACATAGATCATTTCAGTGATGGTACAGTCCGTCCTGATATTTTCGGGGTATTGCCAGAATGCCCTGTGGCCAAGCAGCTTACCCTCATCCACCTCTCTGTCCACAGAGGGCAGATCAATCAGCAGGTGCCTGATGCCCTTTTCAACTAGAAAAGATACCGCCTCATGGTGCAGGTACGGCGGGTTGGAGTCTGACCAACTGGTTGTTTTTTTATAAATATCATTCGGCATAGTTCTGATCAGCAGAGCACTGATTCCGGGTTCCGGGATACAGTCTTCGAGGTGTTCTTTCAGAATAACCCTGTCGCCGTTATCGGTACGTTGCGGATACACGCTAACAAGAACAGCAGGGAAGTGAAACTGCTTCAGACATTCGCTGAGAACATATTTTTCTCTGGCGATATGGCCCACACATTCCGTATGCGTTCCGTTGCCGTGCGGGTTAATTTTCACATTGAAAAAATTGACAGCCCCCCCTTCTGTGGTACTGCCAACAAAATTCCCTGCCCTTACGGGAGAAAATTCCGGCATCGGCGCCCAGAAACAGTTGGGGTTTTCCGGGCCATTTTTCAGAGTAATAGTCAGGTCTATGGGGTCCGACAGGTTGGCAGACAGCAATTTGTGGCCCAGACGAACAGTTGTGATCATAGTCAGAGTGCGTTAGAGATGGCAAAAGTCGTACAACCTGTTATTTAATGACAGATAAAAATTGATTAAAGCAAAGACAAACTGAAATTGACAAAATACAGAACTGACCGACCGACAGGCTGGATTAAAAATATAAATAACTGATTTTTAAATACTTAAACAAAAAAACTATCTGTCGTCATCCTGTATAGTTGGCCCGATCACCTGTCATAATGACAACGATCAAGCGGCGTCTTAAGTGCCGTCACCGGGGGGTAGATCCGGGTACGGGTACTTTTGACCAAAATTCAGACGAGATGAAAAATCAGATTGCATTTTTATTCCTTTTGCTGGCGTCACTTGCGAGTGCGCAGCAAAACTATCGCGCCACGGGAGGCAGTATCAAGATCAAGGGTACATCCAATGTTCACGAATGGGATTGCAGCGGCTACGAGGTTCGCGCCAATGGCTCCCTGACAGCTGACGCATCGGGGCTTAAGACAATTAACTCCCTGTATGTTGAGATACCGGTCAAGGCAATCAAAAGTACCAAAGGATCTATTATGGACAACAAGATGTACGATGCACTCAAGGCAGACGGCAATCCCAATGTTGCCTATTCTCTGGAGCGGGTGACAGGCATTAACAAACGCGGAAATGGTTACGATATCAACACCACCGGATACCTCAAAATTGCCGGTACATCCAGAAAAGTGGACATGTACGTGTGGGGGCAGGTCGGTGGCGACCAGAGTATCAGCTTTAACGGCTCCAAAAAAATCAAAATGACAGACTTCGGCATCAGTCCTCCAACCGCCCTGATGGGAACCATGACCACCGGTGACGAGGTGGAAGTGATCTTTCAGGTGACGTTGAAACAATAAAAACAATCAAAAACGACCTTTCTTATGAAAAACGGTTATTTTATCCTGCTTTTTGCGCTGCTTTTTGGTACACAGGCCATGGCACAGCAGCCCGCCATTCAGTACGCCCGTTCATGGGACAAAGATGGCATCAATGTTTTTGAACCATCCAAGAAAGCTGAACAACCGGAGTACACCGGATTCAAGCTTCGCATTGGCGGGTCCTTCACCCAGGATTTTCAGTCGCTGACGCACTCCAACAATCCTGTTTACGCAAGGGTTTCACCAACCAATGCAACCAACAAGAACCTGCTTTACGGCGTAATCAAGACCGAAGACAGTACTTCCGTTACGCTGAGAGGTTTCAATCTGGCGATGGCTAACCTGAACTTCGATATCCAGATCGGTGATGGTGTTCGCGTGGCACTGGAAAACTACATGTCAGCTCGTCACCACAACGAGTTTTGGGTAAAGGGTGGTTATATTCAGTTTGACAAGTTGCCGATGTTTGGCAATCCGAAGTGGTTCTCCGACTACATGCGTGTGAAAATCGGTCACTTCCAGCCCAACTATGGCGACATGCAGTTCCGTCGGTCGGATGGCGGTAACACGATGTTTAACCCGTTCTGTGAAAACCTGATTCTCGATGCGTTCGCAACCGAGATTGGCGGTGAGCTTTATGTGTTTCCTGCCGACGGTTTCATGGGTATGGTTGGTATGAGCTCCGGTTTTATCAATGGCAACATTGAAAAGTACCCGGACGCCGTTAACTCCAGCGGAGTGGTTCCTACTAAAAAAACTCCGTCCATTTTTGCAAAAGTTGCCTACGACAAGACGTTCAATGATCTTCGTTTCCGCCTGTCTGCATCTTTGTACAACAACCCGAATATCCAGCGTAACACACTGTATGCCGGCGACCGTACAGGTTCTCACTACTTCATGGTAATGGAACCGGCACTTCAGTCAACAGGTGTTGCTTCTACAGCTACTGCACAGTTTACGTCCGGTCGTTTTAATCCGAATGTATCCAACAGGGTAACTGCTATCATGTTTAAACCGTTCGTCAAGTATAAAGGACTTGAGGTGTTCGGTACGTATGAAATTATGCAGGGTGCTGTTTACGCAGACGTTACTGATGGTCGCTGGAATAACCGCAAATTCAATCAGCTTGCCGTGGAGGGTCTTTACCGCTTCCTGAAAAATGAACAGGCTTATGTAGGTGCACGCTACATCACTATGTCTGGAGAACCCGGTGGTACGATAC
>JBEGNB010000191.1:0-24990 GCA_041182785.1 Bacteroidota bacterium | reverse complement strand
CCTTCAATCTGTGGGGGATTGTAAGTCCGAAATCTGCCGCTCACGGCGCATACCGGTTATTCGGAAGGCCTCCCAAGCCCAATCTCAGACCCAAAGAACTCCAATTCATTGATACAGCACGCCAGGTACGATGTACTGTTGCCGGTTATCCGGTGGTGGAATATCACTGGGGACCCGAAAACGGGGAAATGATACTGCTTTGTTACGGCTGGCGCTACAATGCCGGACGCTGGCGCCATTATGTTCCTGTTCTGCTCAATGCCGGATACCGGGTTATCGCCTACGATCCGCCCGCACATGGCCTCAACTCCGGACGCTTCTGCAACGTTATCCTGAACAGCGAGATTCAGGAAGGCCTGATTGGTAAATATGGTCGCCCGGCAGCTGTACTGGCACATTCTTTCGGAGGTGCCAGTGCGGTGCGGGCCATCAGCCGCCTGTCTCCCGAAATACGCCCGAAAAGGGCTGTTATCATGGCCTCGTTCAGTCATGCCGCACGGCTTTTTGAGGCTTACCGCGATGCTATCGGACTGTGGCCCGGTGTTTATGATAATCTTGTCAGGGAGGTAGAGGTCATCGTGGGCAAACCGCTGGAAGATTTTGATTTCGCCAAACTGGGCAGCAGCCTCCATGATGTACAGACGCTCCTGGTACACGATCCGAATGATGACGTAACTCCATTCTCCAATGCACTCCGCTATCATGCATACTGGCCCGGCAGCCGTCTCCTGCGCGCACACGGGGGAGGGCACCACCTGGGCCTCGCAGGTGTTACCGGTGATGTGCTGCGGTTTCTGGTGGAAGGGAAAATACCTGATGCAGCAGAGGAGTTCACCAGTGTGCCTCCGGATCAAGTCCCGACATCCTGAAGTTTTCATTCCATCCGTCCATCTCTTCGATGTCTTCTGCGCTGATTTGGAATTCCACAGCGCCGAAGTTCTCCCGCAAACGCGCAGGTGAAGCCGATTTGGGTATGGTGGATATACCATGGTCGAGTCCCCATCTGATGAGTATCTGCGCGGGTGTTCTACCGTATTTCTGCGCCATTTCAATCAGTTTCGGGTCGCTGAAACGCTGTCCGCGCAGCAGTGGAGCCCACGACTGCAACAGGATTCCGCGCTGGCGGCAATCGTCGAGCAACTCTTTCTGAAACAGGTAGGGTGTGAACTCCACCTGATTTAGTGCGGGCACAACGGAGGCGTATTCATCGAGCTCTCGCAGGAATGGAATGGTGTAGTTGCACACGCCAATGGCACGTACTGCACCTTCACCGAGCAAGCGCTCCAGTGCCAGCCAGGTGTCGCGGCGCTTGCCGCGTATCGGCCAGTGAACCAGATACAGGTCGAGGTAGTCGGTCCCCAGTTTTTTCATACTGACCTCGCAGGCGCGCAGGGTAGAATCGTACCCTTGGTCGGAATTGTTCACCTTGGTGGTGATGAAGATATCGGATCGCGGTACGGCAGCCTGACTGATGCCGTTGCCGACTTCAGTCTCATTTTCGTACATGGAAGCAGTATCTATGAGGCGGTACCCGATTTCAAGGGCTGCTTCTACCGCCTTTTGGGCCTCTTTGCCGTTCATATCCCAGCATCCGAGGCCCAGCAGAGGCATTTCCACGCCATTATTGAGCGTGGCAGAAGGTTGATTTACCATTTTTCCAGTCCGAGGAGTTTTTTGCCCAGTTCAGATAGTACAGCGGTGGAGTAGCGCGTCTGTTCCCAGTTGCGTGGATCTCCCGGAAAGGCATACCCCTCCGGTGCAATCCGGTCGCGCCAGGAGCGCACACGCCAGTCGAGGAGCGACTCGTTGTCTTCTTCGGCAGGCATCATGGAGACATACTGAGCCATGCGTACCTTGTTTTCCGACAGGTTGGGTCGAATGCCGTGTGCGAGGGTGGAGTTGAAAATAAGCAGATCGCCGGCTTCCATTTTCACTTTTACCAGCTCAAATCCCGTGATATCGGGCTGAAAACGGTTCCGGTCTTCCGGCTGTGTCAGTTTCCAGGTGTCATACACGCGGTAGAGCTCGGGTACGCACTGAAATCCGCCCATGTTTTCATCGGTCTGGTCGGCGAGCGCAAGTACGCCCTGTACATTCTGCGGACGGGTTTCAGGGTCGTAGTCCCAGTGAATAAATCCCCGGAATTCGTGTCCGGGACGCGAAGGTAGGTTCAGGTTGGCGCGGTCAATGGTGACCCACAGTTTTTCGGTGCCCCAGACGTCCACGAAGGCATCGTACACGCGCTGTGCCTGCCGGTTATCCCACAGAAACTGGTGATTATACACCTCTACCATACCGCTGTTGGTGAGTTCCTTCATGCGCATCTCCGCGCGCGGGGGTGCATACCATGTGTCGGGGTTGTTTGGGTCCTTTTCTTCAAACTCCCAGAGGAAGGCGGCGGTTCGGAGGGCCTGTTCGCGCGGAATGGCATTTTTAATGACAATATAGCCATTGTGCTTCCAGAATGCCCAGTCTTCCTCGCTCATCACCCGGAGGGCCTGGCCGCCGGACCGGTCGTTGAGTTTGTTCACGCTGCTCTTGGCGACCGAAGGATTGCCCGGAATGTCCTTGTGTGCCTGGTTGGTTTGCATCGTTGGCTGCATCGTTGGAGCCATAGTGGGTGTTTCGTTCAAATTCTGCATGTCAGAGAAATTTTGTTGATGCAAAGGTCGGGTCTGCCGGCATCCTCCAATAATGCTGTAGTTGCCGGAATTTGTGCTGTATTGACTTTTTTATATGGAAAGTGGTATTTCTGTATATACCGATGTGGTGCCTTCCAGGTGCTTTGGTCGTCATACCTGAATAAACCGGTCTTTCCATTCTTTTCGTGGCATCATGCACTGCTCGCGCTGTCCCCACCACCGGTACCGGTTTCGGGCGATGAAATCATAGACTATATTTCTGACCGTACGCGGAACAAACCGAAGCAGTGCCGGTATTTTCCACCAGCCACCCAGTCTGCGGAATATTTCGAGCGGAACATCGGATTTGAGCCAGATATTTTCTCCGTCTGTGAGCACCACGCTGCTCAGGTCGCCGGGGTTCAGGCCGTGCCCGGTGAGCAACTGCCGTCCGAAGTCGGACTGGAGCGAAGCAAAACGAAATATACCCTGTTTGTCGCGCAATAATACCCATTGCACGGAGGCATTGCACAGATTGCAAACACCGTCGAAAAGAAGTATTGGTCTGTTGGCAGCAGTCATGTTACAAAAGGAGCAGTTTTCGGGTGACGCTCATGCCGTTCACCCGGAGGGTATAGAAATAGTTTCCCGATGGTAGTCCGTCCCGCTCAAAAACAGCCTGATGGGTACCTGCAGCGTAGTTTCCTTCAGCAATTTTTCTGATCTGCCGTCCCTGACTGTCGAGCAGGAAGATACTGACCTGTGCAGCCGGAATGGTGAACGTGATGGTGGCGGTGGAGCGCACCGGATTGGGATAGCTGCCGGTTTGCCAGCCCGGGCGTTCCGGACTTTCCTTGATTCCTGACGACATTTTGAAGATGGGCAGTGTTGAAAAGTTCCCGTTGAGTACCTCTGCCGTATTACTCACATCAAACCAGTCCTGAATAACCGAGGCATACACCTGGCGGAAGTCGTGTTGCATGGGTATATCGGCGGAGGCGTTCAGGCTGGCGGGTATGACGGGATTGGCACCGATAATACCGGGTATCACGCTTTTCCCGAACACAAACAGCGGCGCGGCAGCGCCGTGGTCTGTTCCGCGACTGAGGTTGTCGCCGATGGTGCGACCGAACTCGGAGTAGGTCATGGCGCACACGGAGTCAGATTTGCCCATGAGCCTGACATCATCTATAAACGCATACACTGCCTCCGATATTTTTCCGAGCAGTTGTGCGTGTATTCCGGATGCAGGAGCATCCTGCTCCACCTGTTCGGAGTGGGTATCAAATCCGTTGATAGATACCATATAAACCGGTGTCTGCAGTCCTCCGTTGATCAGTTTTGCGACGATACGCAACTGATCGGCCAGGGTATTTTCGCCTTCGGCGGGGTACAGGCCTGTCAGGTTTTGTCCGATGGCTGCGGCTTCTTTGATTACATCGAAGTACACCTTGGTGTTCTGCATGATGGCCCGGATATAAGCCAGCTCATCGCCGTATGGATTGTTGGGCACTGGCTCTGCGAAATCATTGATCAGGCTGTAGGCTTCATTGACATTTCCAATGGAGATACCCATCGGAAAGGAGTTGCCCATGAGCGATACGGGAGATACCGTGCCGATATTGATGGCAAGCGGGTCGGGTGCGCCGGTATTCGGATAGCCATCCGGGTAGCCCGGATATTCATGGTCGAGCATCCGTCCGAGCCAGCCGCTGCCGAGTGCCTCATCGCTGTTGGCACCTGTCATCCAGATATCCATGGAGCGGAAGTGGGAGTAGTCCTGACCGGGATATCCCGTGTTTTGCACGATGGAAACCATTCCGTTGTCAAACATCTCCCGGATGCGCTGCATGGCGGGGTGCAGTCCGGAACCTGAAACGCCTGACAGGGGCAGTACCTGATTTTCCGGGATCAGTACCCGGGGTCGGTGAACCGACAGCCTGTTGTACTGGTCGAGCGGTATGAAGGTATTAAGACCGTCGTTTCCGCCGTTCAGCTCGATGAACACCATGATTTTATTGCTGATATTCACGGAACCGCCCAGTTTTTTGAAAATGGAGGATTCTGACAAAGGATTGATGGCCAGTCCGTTATAGGCAAAAGGTGTAATGGCGGCGGCCAGTCCGGCGGTTTTGAGGAACTTTCTCCGGCTCAGATTGCTGTGTTGGGTGTGATTTTTCATGATTCTTCCGAAAATAGCGGTGAAAACAGCGTTTACTACTCAAAATCAGCAGAGCTGGAATTCGGGTAACCTCAATATGTAGTAATGCAATCCGATGAGCCTGTTATTGACAACCTCGCGGAGCATGGCATTAGCCGGGTCGGTGATATGGGCATTCCACGCGGCCGTCCAGTAGAAATCGGAAGGCAGCCCGGAGAGCAGTATGGATTTCAGCAAAAACTTTTTGGAGACCGACAGTGGTTGTGGCAGCAGCAGTCGGGTGATGTCATCCACGAGTGCTACCGGGTCCGACGGGTTGGCAAACTGTTTGGCGAACTGTACCAGGTCAATGCGCATGACGTCATTGTCGGTGGCGAGCAGGCTGGCTACCATGACATCGGTGAAGGCATTGCGGTTTCTCACGGTGTCGCCATTGATCCATGTGCGGTAGAACTGCGGGAACTGTCTGAACGCCTGCCATCCTGCCACATTGGGCGGGTCTCCGGGCAGCATACTCATGGCGGCCATGAAAGAAGACAGGTAATAGCGCATAACCAGTCCGTCCCAGGGCGTGCTGGCTGGTACAGTCACGTTGAAAGAGCGTACGACCCCGGCGACGATATCCACGGGTGTTTTGATAAAACAGCCGGTTTGAGCGGCTTCGAAGAAATGTTCACTTTTGAGCAGCGTTTCCACTACGGGTCTTATTTCGTAGTTGTTGCTGCGGAAGATCTGGGCCAGGGGCTGGATGATATTTTGTTCAATATCATCGTCAATATGGTAATAGACGAACCATCGGTAAATTTTTCGGCAGATGAATTCGGCCACTTCCGGCCGGGCGAAAATCATGTCGAGCAGGGTATCGAGTTCAGCCCCGCCATCCACACTGCCCTGAATAACGGTATTATTGTAAAATGAAGAGAACTGTTTAGGACCGAAGTCGTGTTCAAGCGGCGAGTGGAAGGTACTGTTATCATCAAAACTGATGCGCCAGCCCGTGAGCACGCGCGCGGCTGCGAGCACGTCGTCCTCGGTGTAGTGGTCGGGGTTATCCTTTCCGATGGTGAATAGCTCCTGCAGTTCGCGGGCATAGTTCTCGTCGGGAGCATCGCGTGTGTTCAGAAATCCGTTCAGATAGATGAGCATCATCCCTTCGAGCGTAACGGCCCTGGTGAGGGTTTTGAAATTGCCCAGCGCGTGCTCGCGGAGGAGCTGATTGTATTCATACGCCGAACGCCCCCAGAATACAATCCCTGTTTGTGTGGCGAAGTGGTTGTGCCAGAAAAGCGTCATGCGCTCCAGTACGCTTGTCTGCTGCCCGATCATGAGGTCGGTCCACCAGGCTCTCCAGCTTTCAATACGGTATTTCTCGGCGTCGAGGTTAAACGGGGCTGTTACCCAGGTTTGTCCGGGAGCCACCACCGGATCGGTGAAATCGGGGTTATTATAGTTGTTGACGGGTGGGGGAGGGAGTGTAGCCGGCGTGGTGAGTACCAGATTAACGGCCGATTCCATGTTCAGCGCCAGCAGCTGGTCGAGTTCCTGTTTTTTCAGTCCGAACCCGGTACGGCGGAGCAGGTGGGCTGCCTGCGCATAGCCCCAGGGACCGGCGTACGGACTCAGCGATCCCGACAGTGTCAGGTGCCGTTCCGGTGCGGGTACATCGGGCATTTCCTGTGAGGAAAGTGCGTTTGCCGGGATAAAATCGCGGAGCTTCTCGCGCGCTGCGCGGAAGGCTTCTGCGGTGCGATCGTGCTTGCCGGAGAAAAAGTCGGTTACATCGAAAGTGGATGGAGGCATGTAGTATGACGGTGTATTTATGACAGGAATAGCCGGAAAAATGACCTTTATCACAGTAGTTTTTGCAACCAGAATCGGTACCGGATTGTTACCAAGGCCATTCAGAAATAAAAATAACGGAAATGAGCAGATTTACACGTGTTTTTGGAATCATTTTTCTCACTTTTTTTTCATTAAAGCTGTCTGCGCAGTCGCTACATGGCGTGGTGAGGGCTTTTGACAATGCTGAACAGCTTGCCGGAGCCACGGTGAAACTCATTCCCGTGCAGTCGGACGGAGCTGTTGTGACGGTAACATCCGGCACAGACGGCAGCTTTCATTTCGATAATCTGCGGCCGGGATATTACCGCTGTGAAATCGGGATGCAGGGATTTGAAGTGATTTATTTCGATGAGATACTGATAGCAGCCGGCAAGGCACCTCTGCTGGAGGCGGGTTTGAAACGAGTGACATCCACTTTGCCGGAAGTTACAGTGGCTTCTTCCCTGCCCGGGCGCCGTCCTGTACAGCCGCTGGGAGAGATATCGCTTTCTCGCGATCGCATGCTCAGATATCCGAATATGTATTTCGATCCGGGCCGACTGGCTACGGCTTACGGCGGGGTGGCGCAGGTGGACGACGGTACCAACCAGATTAGCGTGCGCGGGGTAAGTCCGGCGATGGTTCGCTGGCGGCTGGAGGGTCTGGACATCATCAATCCGAACCACCTGCCGAATGCGGGAACGTTCAATGACGCACCGGCGGCAGCCAGTGGCGGAGTGCTCATGTTTTCGGCCCAGCTGCTCGACAATTCCTCCTTGCTGACGGGAGCGTATCCTGCCGGCTACGGCGATGCAACCGGGGGGGTGATGGATATGAACCTGCGTGCCGGAAACAAATACGACCGGGAATACACCATACAGGCCGGTTTGATTGGACTGGATTTGGCGGCAGAGGGACCGTTGGGTAAAAACAACCGGACATCATACCTGGTGAACTACCGGTACTCGACCGTCGGCTTGCTGGGCGCCATGGGGGTATCGTTTGGCGGTGAAAAAATCACATTTCAGGATATTTCCTTCCACATACACTCTGTTGGCAAAAAAGGGGGACAATACTCCCTTTTCGGGATGGGTGGCCTGAGCAGCAATATCTTCACACAGAGAACGGATTCGTCGGAAATAGAGTACGACAAAGACCGTTACAACATAGATTTCAGGTCGCTGACAGGAGTGATTGGTGGAACGGCCAAATGGCAGCTAAGCAAACGCACCTCGCTCAGGGCGGCGCTGGCCTATTCGGCACAGGATAACGACTGGCGCAAGGAGCGGCCGGAGTTGTCCAGTTTTGTGGGAAGAGGCACCGACGAGCGCTATGAAGAGCGGCACTCAGCCTCTGTGGAGCTGCGCCACTCGAGGGGTGGGTCGTTATTTTCTGCGGGAGCCCTGGCCACGCGTATTTTTTTCGACGGGAGGGTGTCGTATCAGGAAGTACCGTCGTACGACAGCAAGTTCAACTACCTGAACCTGCAGCCGTGGTTGCGCTGGGACTGGACCTCTGAAAATGGCAGGCTGAACACACAACTGGGTGCACAGTTTCATTATAACACTGTGTATGATAAAATGGCCGTTGGGCCGCGCGGTACCGTTGGCTACCGGCTGTCGCAGCACCACAAACTGGCATTCAGCGCAGGTGTTTACAACCAGGATGCACCGGTTTGGGCCCAGCAGGAACTTGTTTTGCCTGAACCGCTGCCGATTTACAAAATGCCGTATATCAACTCATTCCAGACGGGTATCCGGTATGTATTTACTCCGAATGCGCAATGGAAGTTCAGCGCCGAGGTGTACCGTCACGAGTACGGGAATATCCCGTCGTACAGCAGTTACGGAACGATTTTCAACAATCCCGAGTACATCGGCTACGATGCATTCCTTTCCACCGCCCGGGCCAGAAATCAGGGAATAGAGGTCAGTGCCGACCGGACGTTTGGCCGTGGCTGGTACTTGCTTGCCAACGCCACGCTGTTCGACTCAAAATACAGGATTGGCAATCAGGACACCTGGCTCGACAGTCGCTGGGATATAGGTTACCTGTCGAACCTGACCTTTGGCAAGGAGACAAGAAAAGAGAAATCTGCCACAAAAGTTAAAGTGTTCGGATTTGGCGGCCGTATGGTAGTTGCAGGTGGCCCGCGGCTGCCGGAGGTGGATCTGGCGGCATCCGGTTTTTCGGGGCGCACTGTGTTTAATGAAAGCAGCGGATACCGTCAGGAGACCGGTGTGTATGCGCGTCTGGACGTGCGCATGTACTGGAAGAAGAGTACGGCAAACCGGAAGAATACCACCTTTAGCCTGGATTTGCAGAATGTGACCAACAGCCAGAACCTGTCGTACCGTTTTTACGATGCTTATACGGGCGGAGTGGAAGACAAGTACCAGCTTGGATTGATTCCGAATATATCGTGGAGGAGAGAGTTTTAGCGTGAGCACGAGCGATAAACTGTCAGTTTATCGCTGAAAAATCAAATTCAGTGTACATTTGATTTTTTACTCCGTTTTTCGTCTAATATGCTCAGATTTATAAAGTCTTTCAGTTTCCTTCTTGTCATTTCATTAGCGGGTTGTGACAACGATGGTTTGGTCTCCGGTCTGGGTACCGGAAATACGATTCAGCAGGTAAACCAGCTGACAAAAACCGCTGCAGATATTGCCCTTGCCAGCCCGGATTCTGCGCTGATACTGCTGAATCAGGTATGTTCTTTGGGTGAGGATCATACCTTGCCGGATACGATCTGGAGCAATGTATATTTTCTCAAGGGGAAGAGTCTTTATTACAGGGATAGTCTGGAAGCTTCTGTACACAATTTCAGGCTATCCCTCGAGAAGGCATCTGCTGCTGGTTCCGTCATTCATCTGGCCGATACTCATTTTGAAATAACGAAACCTTTTCAGGTTCGTACCGAGTACGATTCGGTGATATTCCATCTTGAAAGGGCGATTCAGTTGTATGATTCACTGGGGATGAAATTGCGGAGTGCCAATGCAAAAGTCAGTCTGGGTGGTATTCTGGTGGAAAAATGTCAGAATGAAGCTGCTGCCAAAGTATTTATTGAAGCAGATGAAATACTGGGAGCCAACGGAGAGGAAAATCCGGCACAGCTGAGTTCACTTTACATCAATATCAGTAATAATTTTGCTGCTATAGGAGGCAATGTGGAGGCGGGCTATTACGGCAAAAAGGCCCTGAAAATGGCTGAAAATGCCAAAGACACGCCTAATATAGCCATAGCACTTACCAACCTGGGAGTTTACTACCGATATACCCGTCCCGACAGCGCACTGATTTGCTACCAGAAGGCTGCTGAATTACAGCGAGCCATAAAATTCGGTCCCGAGAACCGGCTTTCCACCCTTTACAATCTGGGTAACATATACCTTGATCAGAAAAACTATGTGAAAGCGAATATGCTTTTCGACAGTGTGAGGGTGCTTTCCGAGGCAATCCCCATGCCCAAGGGTGTTGTCATGGCCATTTCAGGCAAGGCAACAGTAGCTGCCGATTGCGGTCAGTATGGAGAGTCTATCCGGTTGCTGAATCGTGCAATAGAGATAGCTGATTCACTCGGCTACAGTGAGTTGCAGCTCCGGTTTGCCCAGGCGAAGTACTACATAGATCTCAGGAGTGGTAATAAAGAGGCTACGCTGCAATCGCTCAACAAATGGATGAATCTGAAAGATACGATGGCCATCAACACCAAGGCGAACGAGGTTCACGCCATCGAGCGAAAGTATCAGATTCAGCGCCGGGATATGGAAATAACCCGTTTGCAGGAAACCCGGCAATGGCAGGAGGAGCAGGTGCGCGACAACCGAACCATAGCTGTACTGGCCCTGGTTATCGCGATGGTAGCCATACTTTTCGCCTATTTCTACGCGCGTTTGTCGAAGACCCGGCGGGAGGCCTACCGGCAGTTGATTGAGAAATATGAAGAATCTTCCAGACGCCACGCTCAGGAAATTTCCAGATTGTCGTATCCGGCCAGTAAAGAGCAGGATACAGCAGCCAGACTGTTGGTCAAACGGATACATGAGCTCTTTCAAAACGAAAAACCCTATCTCGATCCCGGTCTGAAAGTGGACTCACTGGCCGAAAAACTGGGAGTTTCCTATCGTATCCTGAATAATGCCCTGAAGGAGGTGGAAGGAAGCACTTTTGTCAAGCTGATTAACCGGTATCGCGTGGAGGCGGTAATACAGATGTTCCGGCAACCGGAATTTGACGTTATCAAAACGCAGGCTATTGCCCAGCAGGCGGGCTTTGGCTCAGTCAATGCTTTCTATGAAGCCTTCCAGGAAATCACGGGAGTACAACCCAGTCATTTCAGGAAAATTCTGGCAGAAAAAACGGCAACAGGTAAAAGCGGGCAGGTAGAGGAGACTGATTCTGCCGATATTTCGTGAAAACGAAGTACTCCCCATCTTAAAATTCAAACAATTGGTTATCAGTACTTTGTATTTTTTCTTGAATTTTTCACGCCGAAATGAAAAATTCAGGAAAGGGACTTTTTATTTATTTTATTATTATTTATAATGTATAATTAATTGATTTTAAACGATTTAATTACTTTTTATTGCTATTCCAGTATTTTGAGTAATAACAGCCTTCTGTTGTGGCTTGTCTTCAGGACTACATTTGCCTTCGTTTGGTCATTGTTACATAGTCCTCGGACTCCGGGTAATGTCAGTCAGACTTTAGCGACACCCCGGTTGCGTTACAATCCGTGACCTGCTTGCTCCTGATACAAGCCGATGCTGTGGCTTGTGTCGGGCGCTTTTCACCACAATAAGCTTTCGTATTATTTCAACAATCAGCTCTCATGACAAAGTTTTTTACATCCATTGCGCTGGAATTTCAGCCCCGTTTCTTTTTGGCTGTCTTTTCTATTCTATTCTCGGTTACCGGTTTGAGTGCCCAGGCCAACAATCCACTGATTGCGTTTCAGGGGATTCTCAAAAACTCGAGTGGTGGTCCTGTGGATGATGGTACCTATCAGATCAAGTTCCGGTTGTACAATGTATCAAACGGCGGTAACCCGCTTTGGGAGGAAACAGCGAGTGTAAAAACTACCGGAGGCATATATAGTCACAACCTGGGTAAAAACTCACAGTTGCTGCCGAGTGCCTTTGCCAACACGGTATGGCTCGGCATTGAGGTAAACGGAAATGAACTGTCGCCGCGCACGCAATTGATGTACGCACCATATACCTTTTCTGCGGCTTATGCACAGGAGGTAGCCTGTTCAGGCAAGGTTGGAGACGTGAAGTACTCCCTGTTGAATCCGCAACAGTTCGCGGCACTGGAGGGTGCGTGCTGGGTTCCCATGGATGGGCGCTCGCTGTCCACCAGCGACAAATTGCGTCAGTTATCCGGCTTGACGAAAGTACCCGATGCGAGTGGCATGTTTCTCCGCGGACAGGAGTTTCCGGGTGCGGGGGATAACGATCCGGACAGGACATCATTCAGCAGTATCGGCGAACCCCAGGATGACGGATTTGAAAAGCATGGCCACAGTATCAGTGATGAGGGGGAACATACGCACACCTTAAGCGAGGCAGGAGAGCATACACATACCATTGACCGTCGTGACAATGGTGAAGACAATGCTTACGACAAGAACAATGCACATGCTTCGGAATCCTCTGCTGCAACTACAGACAGAGACAAAGTAGGTACATTCTCCACCCCTGCTGCTGGCAAACATACTCACACCATGAATAGTGCCGGCAAGCACACTCACACTATTGGTCAGACCGGTGTGAATGAAACTCGCCCGAAGAACGTCAACCTCTGGGTTTACATACGAATCAACTAATGTAGGAGTATTTCCGGTTTCAGTTCACTCAATAACATTATTTGACCATGTTGTATTCCACAGTCCGAAGCTGTGCGGTAATAGCCGTTGGTATCTGCATAGCCGCCTCTTTATCTGCTCAGAACCCGACGCCGTGTACTCCGCCTTTACTTTTGAAGTATCAGGGAGAAGGTTTTTTCACTTATGGCAGTTCTATTAATACTTTTTCCTCTACCAACAGGGGCAGTCATACGATTGGCCAGATTGTACAGGGCGACAATTTTTCCGGTGATTACTCCATGCTGAACGGGTTTTGGTCGCGCTTTCTGGCGCCGCCATTGGCACCTTTTGTGACGGCCAGCCAGGGTGAGGTACAGGACCGCATACAGATTACCTGGGAGCCTGATCCGCTTGGAGCACCAGCTTCCGGAGGATTCAAGGTATATCGTGATGGCATTTTTCTGGAGCTGGTTGATGCCAATACATTCAGTTACAATGATTTCAACGTAATTGCCGGCAGGGCCTACGTCTATACTGTGGTTGGAGTGAATAACTACGGCGATGGTTTCTCCGGTGAAAGCGTTGGCTTTATGGTTCCCGACGGAGTTGTAACCGGTGTGGTAGAGACGGTTAGCGGCTCTCCCGTGCCCGATGCACTCATTACGTTGTCGCCAAGACAGGGTTACTCTCTGTTTTTGGGAGCGATGGATGGTGCGGTAGCCCCCCTTGATTCGAGCAAGAGCTATCTCCCCTATGATGGCAGCGACTGGACGATGACATTCTGGATGAAGACTGCTTCTGCACAGGAGGGGGATACTATTCTGGAATTGCGCGGATACCCGCTCGTGATGCGTGCGAAGAATAACAGTATGCAGTCGGGCGTGAGTGTATATCTCGGAGCAACAGAATTAATCAGTGCGGAGTTTGTCAGTAATCCTGCTGGCTGGCACCATATTGCAGTAGTTTACTCCGAGGGAATCGGACGCCTTTACGTGGATGGTGTATTGGTGGGGCAGAATACGTTCACCAGCATTTCTCCTGCCACAGACCTGTGTCTGGGCAACGGCGCTGCCAATGGAACAGGCTGGAGTGGCTGGCTTGACGAGCTCCGTTTTTATAACCGGCGTCTCGACGAGGTGGATCTCGACGGCGTGATGACGGGAACTGCCTCCCGAACTACACCCGGATTGCTTTACTACTGGAAAATGGACGAGCAGCTCGGAGACAAGTCGTTCGACGTTATGAATCGCTTCAACAGGCTGTATTTGTGTGGAGCAGTTTTCAGCAGTGACCGACCCGCCGTTTCGGTTTCAGCTACAACCAACGATGAAGGAGCCTACACCATCGAATCGGTGAGTTATGGTACAGGTATTACTTTTACTGCCAAGCCGAACAAGAATTTTTATGCGCACCGTTCGCTCAAGTTTATACGCTCGAGCAGCATGAATGACTACGCCGAATTACCCGATTTCCCGCTACCAGAGAAGTCAACCATCGAGTTGTGGGTAAACAGTGGTGGTCCGAACGGGGCGCAGTGCATATTGTCGAAAGTATGGGACAATAACGACTTTCGGATCATGTTATATCAAAACATGTCGAATACGGCGGAGAGCGAACTGCGGCTTTATCTGAATGGTACGGAGCAGACGGTGGCCATGTTGTCAACTGGCTACCGCCACCTTGCGTTTACTATTGACAGCGTCGGAGATTCGCGAATAATTAATACCTATCTGGATGGTACGCTGAAGGCAACAAACACCTTTCCCAATATTTCAGGCAATTTCTCGGCGGATAACACCAAATGGGTACTGGGAGCCCGTGTAGATGGCAGTAGTTACACCGACTTCTACGATGGGTACATAGATGAGATTGCGGTATATGAAGGTCTTCTGCCAGCAGATTCAATAGCCCGGCATACATTATTTCAGCGTGATATGCAGGGCCGTGGTTTGAGAGTGTACTATTCAATGGATGAAGGCAAGGGGAACCGTCTGAATAACTGTGGATCGTACCTGTTAGGTTTCGGAACTACTTATGGAACCGAGTGGTCAACTTTCACGATATTTCAGGAAACCGACCCGCATGTTTTCACACCTGGCTTCAGGCAGGTGACACTGAATCCCAGCGTCACTTCAGTGGACAAGATAGACTTTGTTGATCGCTCAACGGTGCCGGTATCTGGTTTTGTTAGATACAAAAACACCGATTGCTTTGTTGAGAAAGTGGAGATACTAGTGAATGGCGAGAGTTACAGGCCTGCTGTTTTCACAGATTCTACAGGTAAGTTCACGATAGATATTGATCCGGGTACTACGGTTGTACTGACACCCAAATACGAAAATCATGTATTCACGCCAGCTTCCTGGGAGCTGATAGACGTTACCACACCGGTAGCGGGTATCCTGTTCACTGATATCACCACCCGAAAGCTAAGCGGTGTGGTGGCTGGAGGTAAATGCAAAAAGGCTATCATTCAGAATCCGGGTACACCGCAGGGCACTGTCTGTATTGTAAAGGTCAGTTCGGCTGATGGCTGTTTTACCAAACAGATAGAAATTGGAAATGAACAGGGCGAGTATGAGTTTCCGGCACTTCCGCCCTTGGATAATATGATTGTTGCCGTTACCGAACACTCGGATCCGGTAATAAAAGGGGCTTTTCAGACGCTTGGAGGATCGCAGGTAAACCTGACCAAGAGCGATACCCTGATTGATTTTATCTACTTCGCACCACCGGAGGTACAAATCGTGAGTGGTCTGGATTATCGCTCACCCGTTTGTCAGGAAATAGTTCTCAATCAGGGTAATACTGTAACCGTTGGTATTCAGATGGTTGAAAATTATTATGGTGGAGTTTGTGCGCTCGATACGGCAGACTTCCGCATTGTTAACCTGTTCGCAGGAGAAGTTAAAGATACCGCTTTGAGTAAATCTGCTGCAAATAATATCCTGAAATACAAGTTCAAGGTTGGCAATCCAACGCCTACCCCTCCGTTCAGGCAACTTTTGCAAATTATTGGAACCACACCTGATCAGCGAACTGCCAGTACCGTCAGAGAAGGAATTATTACGGGTTTGTATGTGAAAGAAAATACGTTCACTTCATTATTGCCCAAGACACCATCGGTAATACTGAGAGATCCGCCTGGTGATGGCAGCTACTCATACCTTGAAATGGGAAGCTCGGTTTGTAAAACCTATACAATGCACAGCGATTACGAGGTTGGAGGAGGAGGAGGTATTGAGTACCATTTGGGAGGGAATACTACGGTAGCGGTGGGTATCCCTGTTGCAACTATCAATAACGCTGGTCCAATCTTTGATATTGGTGCAGAGTTTCAGGTAACCTATCAGAAAATTACAGATAATTCTTTTCAAACCTGTACCAGCACTGACAGGCGAATTTCCACCAGTGATCAGGATTTGATTGTAGGTGGCAGTCAGGGCGGAGACGTTTACATGGGTGAGGCCTTTAACCTGGTATTCGGCTTTGCCGAGAAGGTTACTTTCAATGACACAACCTGCTCTGGTCAGGTAAAAACGGTACTCAATATACAGCCCGATACTTTTGCAACGATGTTTATGTTTTCGGAGTGGTATTTGAAGACACAAATCATGAGATACCTTGATTCCCTGGCTACGAATCCCAATGTACCGGAGTCGAAGAGGCTGGAATACAGAAAGTCGCACAGCATGTGGCAAAGTATCACGGTGAAGAATGAAAAACTCAAGGAAATGGCGAAAAAGAAACGCAATGTCTCTTTTGATGCCGGAGTCGTTTACGAATATTCGGAAACCAGTGATACGTTGAAAACGAATGGTGATGAGTATAATGTAAACAGTGAAGAGTCGCTAGAAACCCATTTCGGTTTTGAGTTCAACAAGAATGGTCTCGTAGGGATGTTGAAATTCGTTTCAAATACGAGCAAGGGTGAACGAAACGAGAATGGCAGCCAGAAAACCCTCACCACCGGTTATGTACTCGCTGATGACGACCCGGGAGACGGTTTTACTTTCGATGTAGCTGTTGACACGGTATATAGAACTCCGGTATTCAGGCTAAAGGCCGGACAGTCTTCATGCCCGTGGGAAAAAGGAACAGCTCACAGGGAGGGAACTACACTCGAGTTCAGAGATGGTAGCGGGGCCATTGCAGATAATATTCCTTCCAACGAACCAGCGGTATTTAAATTCAATCTGGGGAATAACAGCCAGACTAACGAGAGCAGGGTTTATTCGTTCAGTACCGGTGCCGAGAGTAACTCTGACGGGGCTGTTATTAAACTTAATGGTGCCGCACTAACAAATAATGCCGTCGGGTTTGCCATACCATTCGGGGAGAGTATTCCTGTCACAGTTACCGTTGAGCGTGGTCCGGAAGAATATACCTACGACAGTCTGGAGGTGGTTTTATACTCCGAATGCGAGGATGGACGTGCCAATGCCCTTGGTATTGATTTGGCTCTTGATCCAATTGTGTATGCAACCCAAAGTATCAGCGCCCACTTTATTCGGCCTTGCAGCGAGGTGGATATCAACGTGCCTCAGCAGGACTGGGTAATTTTTCCCGATCCGCTCACCAGCGGTCCGGATGATGTGATGCGTATCACGGTGTCCGGATATGACACCACCAATACCGACTTCAGTCTGATCAGGGTACAATACCGCCGGACAGACGGTGATGGTGCCTGGATCAATATTACGCCACTTTCGGAGCGATATAATCCGAACTGGTATGGTATAGGTTCTGTATCCGCGCCCGAACTTCTTCAGCCCGGGTTCACTCAGTTTTACTGGAATACCACCGGACTGGCAGATGGCCCCTATGAAGTGAGGGCGGTGGCCGTTTGTACGGGCAACTCTGCCGACAGGCCCGGCTACTCTGATGTAATCAAGGGAAGGATTGAGCGCGAACCGCCCTCTCTGGTGGGTGTACCTGAACCGTCTGACGGGGTTTACAATGTAGGCGACGAGATTTCATTCACCTTCAACAAGCCCGTCAACTGTAATAAACTGATTCCGGCAGATATTACACAGCCCAACAATGTGGGACTTTACGATGCTACTACCGGAAAGCTGATTGACATTGACGTTACTTGCTACGAGAACAAGATCATTCTTGATCCGAACTTCGACAACAAGTTCTTTGAGAATAAAATCATCCGCGCCGAACTGCACAATATAGAAGATCTGACCGGCAACAAATCAACTTATCTCAAGTGGGAGTTTTATGTGGATAGAAACGAGCTGGCCTGGCTTACCGACAGTATCGGCATGACCAAAAATCTGGAGGAAACCAGAACGGTGACTGCCGCTATACACAACCGGGGTGGTTATCCTGTTCCGTTTAGTATTACAGATTTACCCGACTGGGTACACGTGGTTCCCAATCAGGGAACACTGGCACCCAACGAAATCCGGCAAATCAGCTTCACAGTTGACTCTACCCTGGCTTTTGGTATGTGGAAAGATTCCATTACCCTGCATACAGAAACAGGCCAGAATCCCTTCTTCATGGGAGGAGATGAGCGTCTGCCGCTGGGCGTCAGGGTGATTTGTCGTCCGCCAGCCTGGGATATTAACGCAGGTTTGTACGAGAACTCTATGAATATGGTGCTAAAACTTAATATTCAGGGTCAGATCTCTGTTGATCCTGAAGATATTGTGGGTGCATTTATCAACGGAGAGCTCCGTGGACGGGCGCATGTGCAGTACGCACCTCAGGTGAGTACCCCTACCAACAAGGTATATCTTGCCTATCTGACAATTTACGGAGACATCAATAATGTGATGGACACGGTGAAGTTACAGATATGGGATGCCTCCGAGTGCCTGCTGTATGGTACGGTAGCCGAACAGTTCGTATTCATGCCTGATGTTATTGTCGGCTTCCCCGACAATCCGCAGGTGGTTTCAACAAACAATCTGTTGTTGCGCGAAATACCGCTCGGTTTTGGATGGAACTGGGTATCATTCAACCTCGACTTCCCGAACAACAACCTTAATTCGGCTCTGGCGTCGCTTGAAAATCCGGCCAATGATCTGATAAAGAGTCAGACGCAGTTTGCCACCTACGGGGGGGCATGGTATGGTTCACTTCTCTCCCTCGACAGTAAAAAGATGTATCTGTACCGCGCCGATCAACCCGACACCCTTCAGATGCTGGGTATGATGATTGATCCTGCCACCGTTTCTATTACACTCTCTCAGGGCTGGAACTGGATTGGTTATGTGCCCTATTACTCACTTCCAATCAATCAGGCACTTAAATCACTGAATGACAGCGGTGTATTGACACATGGTGATATTGTGAAAAGCCAGACAGCATTTGCACAATATATCAGCAGTGTGGCCTATACAGGCTGGGTGGGCAATCTTGAATACCTGATGCCACCAAAGGGTTATCAGATTAAATTGAACCGTCCGGGGGGAGGCACACTGATTTATCCGCCGCAATCCTTCACCAGTACACCTGTTGAATCGAGAAACGGGAAAGACCGGCCGCTCGGCTTCTGGTCCGTGAATCCTGCGTTATTCGAGAGCAGTGCAACACTGATCGGTATGCTGAAGGCAAACGGTCAGAATGCCACTACCTCGACTATGGAGCTTGGCGCATTCGTGGGCGATCAGGTGAGAGGATCAGCTCAGGCAATTTATGTGGAGCCGCTGGGAGCATATCTGTTTTTCATGACGTATTATTCGAACACCCCCGGTGAACTGGTACATTTCAAAATGTACGATGCTGCTACAGGACTGGTGTATCAGCTGAATGAATCCGGTTACTTCCTGGCAGATAACCACCAGGGTAGTCTGGACGCGCCCTCGCCATTTACCATGACATCGGTAACAAGCGTGGAAGAATCTACGTCAGCAGACGTATCCCTTGAGGTTGTTCCCAACCCGTTCAGTCGCCAGACTACCTTCGACTACTTCATAAGAAAGGCCGAAGATGTTCAGTTTGTAATTACTGATTTGAATGGCAGGGAAGTGTCGAGGCTGAAAGTCCCTGCTATTCAGGGCCGGAACACTATTGTATGGAGTGGTTACAACGATGAAGGAGCCGCGCTTCAGACGGGCGTTTACTTTGTCAGACTGGTATCCTCCGACGGAATTGTGACCCAAAAAGTGATGCTGCAAAGATGATCTGCTCGTCATCTGTCCATCTCTTCATCTCTAATGCAAATCAGGTATGAAACAACATACATCTTTCATATCAGGGGTTTTGTGTTCCGGAGGATTCATTATTGTATCTTCTCTGTGGCGCACTGTCAGATTTATTCTGGTCTTCAAACTCCTGTTGCTCTGTTTCCCGGCTACTGCTTCAACAGGCGGTAGCCCGGGGGAAATGGTAGCTCCACCCTCGTGGAATATCAATCCCAGTGCGTTTCAGTTCAATATGAATCTGATTGTACGGGTAAAGTATAATGGTGTTTTTTCAAATGCCACTAATAACATTGTCGGTGTTTTTGCCGGTAGTCAACTTCGCGGTGTTGCTACGCCGATTAATGTGGGCGGACAGCAGTACTACTTTTTGACAGCGTATTCCAACCAGTTTACCGGAGAAAAGCTGAAATTCAAGGTTTACTATGCTGCCGACGATATCGCCTATCCGGTAGCTGAAACGGCCACGTTTATGAGTAACCAGACCAATGGTACCCTTTCGTCGCCTTTTGTGTTGAATATTGATCCGAATGCGGATTTCCCACCCGAGTTTGAGCAGATACCTCCGGATACTACTATCCAGACAATTGTATTTACACCAGTTACACTTTCACAGTATTTGATTAACTGTGATGGCGACGATGTTTCGTATTCTTACCAGGCAGGTAATAATCTGACAGCAAACATAGTGAACGGTGTACTTTCTGTGGCACCCGCATCAAGCAGCTGGACTGGAACTGATACCGTTAGAATCACAGTTACTGATCAGACGCCTAATCAGTATTCGGCATCTGTAACTGCTTATTTTACGGTATCGCCTTTATATCCGGGACCTGACCTGGTAACTGTTCCTTCACAAACTGTAGAGCAGGGTAGTGCTTTTTCAGCGTTTGATCTGGATAGCTATCTTGCTTATTCGGGCCCATGCCACTCTTTCAGGTATTACGTTGACAAGCCCGCAGGCACAATAGCTAATCCGGGGTGGTCGGTTGTGCCGCCCGGCAGCCAGAGTATGGCGGTTATTGCCAGACCGCATTATGGCAATATCCCCTTGCTCGGAGCTGGCTCGGAGTTGGCCGCTTTTGTGGGTGGAACACTTGTAGGCAAGGCTGCAGCCAGCGGTACCGCGCCGGATGTTGTTTATTCGCTGCAACTGGCCAATCTGGCCTCTGGTCCAATTACTTTCCGGTTCTATGACGCTACAAACCAGTATTTGTTTGAGAAAATAACTACTCAAAACTTTGTCCCGGGCGGCTCGCTGGGGCTCACAGCAATTCCTTACAATATTGAATTTGCGCCCTTGGAGCCACAGTTGTCGTCAGATGGAAATGTACAAATTAATGTATCCGACCCCAACTGGGTCGGAACTTTTCCTGTTCACTTTGTTGTAACTGATTGCGATTACCCATTTTACTACCGAACCGATACATCAACTGCACAATTCACCGTTTTCATAAACTATAACCCCGAAATCACTTCGACTGCCACTGCTAACTTTATTGAGACGAGCTGCTATGAGTTGTATGACGCTCAGTCAACTGATCGTACTGATTCAGAAGGTAGCGGTCTGACATATTCCATTACGGGTGGTGCTGATGCGGCCAGATTTGCTATTAATCCGGTGAATGGCAAACTGTCCTGGAACTCCTTTACTCCTGATTTTGAATTGCCTGGTGATGCCAACGGAGATAATCAGTACGAGGTTGTCGTCAGGGTAACTAATACACTGGGACTTTCAGACGATCTGAATCTGACGGTGACGGTTACGAACAATAACCAGGAATCCTTTGATCCACAAATCAACGGTGGTACACCTGTCTGCCTGTCCGGTACGAGTGTTGTTCTTACGGCCTCCGGCGGAGGAACATATCAGTGGAGTACCGGAGCGGCTACCGTATCAGAGACAGTTACGGCTCCAGGAATCTACAAGGTGACAGTAAATAATGGTTACGGTTGTATCTCCGTGGTACAGTCCGAGGTTTCCGGCAAACCATCCATAACCGCTTCAGGAAATTCTGACCCTGTTTGTCAGGGGGCATCAATTACGCTTTCATCCACGCCTTCAGGAGGGTCGGGGGTATTCCCAACTTTCTCCTGGTCTGGTCCGGCCAGCTTCAGTTCCTCGCTGGAAGATCCGGCCAGTTTCCCGGCGGTATCTGCTTCTGCAGGTACCTACACGGTGGTAGTTACCGACAGCAAGGGGTGTACGGCAAGTGCCATCATAAGTATAACAGTAAGCAGCAATATATCGCCGTCTGTATCACTCTCGGCAAATACTCCCGTTTGCGACGGGAGTACCATGCAGTTGTCTGCGGCTGTCACTGGCGGGATACTGCCCTACACGGGTTTTTCCTGGGTTGGTCCTGGTGGATATACCTCTGTCCAGCAGAATCCTTCAACGCTGGCCTATAATGCGCTGACAGGTGATTATACCATGACGGTTACCGATAATGTCGGCTGTACTGCAACTTCCAGTCTGTCAGTGACTGTCTTCCCCAGGGCGCTTATTAGTGTTGTATCCAATAGTCCTGTCTGTCTGGGTGCCAATATTAATCTGAGTTCAACACCTTCAGGAGGAACGGCACCCTACACGGGTTTCGCCTGGAGCGGCCCGAACGGATATACTGCAAATACGGAGGATCCAGCCGGATTCGCATCCCTGGCAACCTCTTCCGGCACATACAGGGTAACCATGACTGATGCCAGTGGTTGTACGGCCACTTCTTCGGTGGCAGTTACGGCTGCTCAGCCCCCCGTGGTTTCCATTGCCCCCGGACCGACCTGTTCTGGAGGTACAGTCAGCCTTGTTCCAGTTGTGTCGGGCGGGGCATTACCCTATTCTGCCTATTCCTGGGGTGGGCCTAACGGTTTCAGCTCTACACAGCAGTTTCCGGCAACTTTTGCGCTGAACGGATCCACCACCGGTACATACTACCTGACAGTTACTGATGCAAACGGCTGTACTGCTACGGCTGAAAAAAACATCACAATCAATGCTTCACCAGCCATTAGTGCCAGTACATCCGGTGGTACCTGTCAGGGTACGGCGCTCAGCCTGAGCTCTACTCGTTCGGGTGGAACTGCACCATTTCAGTTTTTGTGGTTGGGTCCGGCAGGCTATTCGGCAACTGCTGAAGATCCGGCAGCGTTCGTATCCACGATGAACTCTGCAGGTGACTACTATGTGACGGTCACAGATGCCAATGGTTGCACTGCTTCTGCCTCGACAAATGTTCAGATTAATGCCATACCAGTGGTTGCCGTAACCAATAATGGCCCGCTATGTACAGGTGCCATCGCGCAACTAGGCTCTTCTGCGACCAGCGGATCAGGAACTTACACCAGTTTTTCCTGGAATGGCCCGGCCAGTTTCTCTTCCGTGGTACAAAATCCTGCGTCTTTTTCGGCGACGTTCTCCAAAAGTGGAGTATATACCGTTACTGTCACAGACAGTAACGGTTGTACGGGTACCGGTACAACCAGTTTGGGTGTTTCAAGCAACCCGGTTCCAACTATCACAGCGAGCAGCAATGGTCCGCTTTGTACCTATTCTACCCTGACACTCACATCCATTCCAAGTAGTGGTACTGGTACTTACACGTCTTTCAAGTGGACAGGCCCCAATGGTTTTACTTCCAGTCTCCAGGATCCGCTTCCAATCAGTGTAACGTCTTCGGTTGCAGGAGCCTACACAGTAACCGTTACTGATAACGGGGGCTGTACGGCCTCTGCTACCATAGGAGTAATTGTCGGTGGTCCGGGTATCAATGTATCGAAAACAGATGTTTCCTGTGCGGGAGTAAACAGTGGTTCCATTTCCGTGAGTAACGTGGGCGGTACTCCTCCCTATAACTATCTGTGGAATACGGGTGCTGTATCCCAGACTATTTCCAATCTTGCCCCCGGAACCTATACGGTAACCCTGACGCCAACCAGCGGGGGTACCTGTTCGGCCAGCACATCTGTTACTATTTTTGATAATTCCAATCTTTCCGCCAGTATTTTGATGCTCAACTCCGCCTGCAACGGTATGAGCGGCTCTGCGACTATCACCACAAATGGCGGTATTGCTCCGTTTACATTCGCATGGCCCTCCAGTGCAGGTTTTCAGGTAGGTCCTACTGCCACCAATCTGGCTGCAGGAAATTATACTGTCACGATAACAGATGCACAACTCTGTACAACTACTGTGCCAGTGGCAATCACCTCAGGTAGCGGTGCCATCGTAAATCCGGTACCTAACAAGACACCGCTCTGCCCCGGCCAATTCGTTAGTGCAACCCCTGTTTCTTCCAATCCATCCGGAAGTGCCGTGGTATTCTCCTGGTCAGGAGCCTCCGATCGTGGTCTGGCTGATGGCAGCGCTACAGGTGCCAACGCGCAAATACCAGCTTTCACAACTACCAATACACTGGGCTCTTCACTGGTTGTATTGACTGCTACACTGGGCACTTGTGTTTCTTCCACGGCATTTACAGTTGAAGTCATTGATACGGTAGATCCTGTTATCACACACTGTCCGGTAAGCCGCGAGGTTTATACTACCAGTAATGGTACAGGCGACTGTGAAGGTGTGATACCCAATCTTGTGCCAGAACTGACAGCTACGGATAACTGTACACCATTCCCTATCCTGTCTGTACAGCAGAGTATTGCCCCGGGTTCTATCTTCGAGGCATTTCTCCATACTGATATCAATCTGGATTTCACGGTGACTGATGTAGTCGGCAATACTTCTACCTGCCGCGCTATCCTTACTCCAATTGATGACGAGGATCCGCAACTGATTAATTGTCCGCCCAATGTTTCTGTTGAAATTACCAATCAGTCGGTTTATCCTTGCTCAAGGGTCGAACCGTGGGCCCATCCTACTGTTACTGACAACTGTGTTGTCACTCTGTATGATGTCAGAATTACTAATCCTGACGGTACGCTTGAAGGGCCTGACAATCTGAATGCTCTCATCGGTTCCAGTGTGACAGCTCCCCCTGGCTTTTTTACTACAGCCTACGAATTCCCGCTGGGTACTTCTGTAATTACTTACTTTGCAAGGGATGACTTCTCAAATACAACCTCCTGTACTTTTACAGTGAAGGTTTCCCATATCGGTTCTCTTATTGGTAACCGTGTATGGCATGATCTCGACGGCAATGGCTTGCAGGACTCAGGTGAACCGGGTATCGCCGGCGTTCCTGTAACGATGACCGGGGTCAAGACATGTACAGGCAGTGCTGTTTCCTATAACACCGTAACAGATGCGACTGGTAATTACCTGTTTACGGATGTACCCCCCGGACGATACAAGATACGTTTTACGACACCCGCCGGAGGCTACTATCTCACTAGCCGGGATGAAGGTTTTGACGATTTGCTCGATTCTGACGTCGGTACAGCCAATTCTACTGATGAATTTAT
>JBEGNB010000190.1:0-7101 GCA_041182785.1 Bacteroidota bacterium | reverse complement strand
ATATGATCATTCATTCTCACTTATGACTCCGCGACACCAACAACTGCTCGATTTGTATGCGGCATCCCCCGGAGATGCTTTCATTCTGTTCGCGCTGGCCAAAGAATGTGAAAATTCGGGCGATACCGCTGCAGCTCTCTCGCATTACACCAGGCTCCGTGAGTTACACCCCGGATACATCGGTCTGTACTATCATTTGGGAAAATTGTACGAACTGCTGGATGATGAAGATAAAGCTGCCGAAGTGTATCGTGCAGGAATTGAACTGGGCAAAAATACCGGTGACAGGCATGCGACCAGCGAATTGATGGGTGCACTGGCCAATATCGGAATCTGACAACACAGATGATGAAACTTCTTTTTGTTACCCTCGCCATCATTTTCTCAGCCTGTGGTGCAGGCCGTCCGGATGAAGCAGCCGGAAAAGTGGCCACAGAACCGCGAACGGCACAGTTTTTGGTAAAAAAATTGCAGGGCCGTAATCTGGATGCTGTAAAACGGATGAGCGCCCAGACGCGTATTTATGTGGAAGGCGACGGTCAGAGTATGTCGGCAAATGGCAATATTGTCTGGGTGCGCGACAGCGCTATATGGCTGAATGTGAAAAAGTTCGGACTGGAGGCTGCCAGGGTACTTGTTACTCCCGATTCGGTTTTCATGATCAACAGGCTACAGAAAACATGGAATAGTCGGAGTCTGGAATCGCTGCAGTCCGAGTATCAGCTGCCGGGCGGTTTCGATCTGTTGCAGGATTTTCTGCTGGGACGCGCGTGGATGGACAAGGAAATGGAGTTGAAATCGGATATTGATGAAGGCTTGCACCGCCTTGCTGGCTCAAATGGTGTCGTTGCAGCTGATTACAGAATAGAGGAAGGCTCTTTTTTACTGAAAAGTGAATCTTTCCTCCAACCCAGAACGGCCAGGAATGTCCGCTTCTCCTTCGAAAACTACCAGAAAACGAAATATGCCGGTCTTTACCCCTTGATCCGCACGATTCAGGCTTTCAGCCCCGAAACCAAAGATGTACAATTTGAACTCGAATTTCTGAATGTTGACTTCAATTCTCCCGCACCGTACAGGTTTGAAATACCGGCCACTTATCAACGGACGGAGTAGGATTTTCGCATGCCTGCTGCCTGTCATGCTGCTGCCCTTTTTCCTTGCCGCCCAGTCCAAAAAAGATCTGGAGGACAAGCGTAAAAAGATCATCAGAGATATTGCAGCCACCGAGAAGATGATCTCGAAAACCAGAGCGAACAAGGACGCTACCTATGACCGCTTTGTGGCGCTGCAGAATCAGATCAGCAGTCGTGAGTCGCTGATTCTGACAATCGAACAGGAACTCCTGGCCGCTGAAGAAGGAATTTCAAGAAACCAGATGGTCATTGAATCGCTTCAGGCAGACGTGGCCAAAATGAGAGACGAGTATGCCAGAACTGTCAGATACGCCTTCCGGCAGAAAACACTCAGCAATCCGCTGCTGTTTATCTTGTCAGCCTCCAGCCTGAATCAGGCCTTCCGACGCTGGCTTTTCCTCCGAAAATACGATGAAAGACGCCGCGAGCAGGCCCGCCTGATCCGGGAGACGCAGGAAATGCTCAGAAACAAGACGGACAAGCTTCAGGCAACCCGTGTTGAAAAGGAACAACTGCTCATTACCATGCAGGGACAAAAAGCATCGCTCGGCGAAGAACTGACGGAGAAAAACAACATGCTCAAACTGCTCTCCAAGGACGAGGTCCGACTCAGAGCCGATCTGCATCAAAAACAGGCTGCCCGGGAACAACTCGACAAGGCTATCGAATCGGTCATCTCGGCTGAAGTGGAAAAGCGAATTGATGAGGCGAAATCGAAACCTGCACCCAAAAAAGAAGATGCCGCGCCTGCTGCACCCGCACCCGAGAAAAAGACCGTCAAACCAGAAAAGCCGGCCGTAATTGCCAGGCCGGAAGCTGCACCCGAATCGGCTGCATCGGTATCGGCTTCCTCGTTCGGTAAAATGCAGGGGAAGTTGCCCTGGCCTGTCGAGGATGGCTTTATCTCAAAAACTTTTGGCCGACAGAAGCACCCCACCCTCCGCAACCTGGAGATCACCAATAACGGCATTGATATCAGGACAGATGAAAATGAACAGGTTCACGCTATTTACGAGGGCGTTGTCGCTGGTGTTCAGTACATCCCGGGACATGAAAACACCGTGATTATCCAGCATGGCGATTATTACACAGTCTATTCAAACCTTTCTTCAACCAGTCTGAAGAAAGGGGACACAGTGAAAGGGCGACAAGCAATAGGAACCGTGAGCACCAATGCCATTACAGGTACTACAGAACTGCACTTCGAACTCTGGCGGCAAAAAGAACGGTTGAATCCGGGGGCGTGGATCAGGAAATGATCAATTAATCCGAATGTTAATCCCTCCCTTGTCCTGCTCAAATCCCGACAGTGAATACCCGAAGGTAAGCAGAAAGTATCGGGTCAGTGTGTTCGAACGTTGCTCTTCAAGATAGTTCAGGCTGCTGTTCCTTACAATACTTCTGTTCTGGTCGAGCAAATCGAAGGCGGTCAGCCTGATTCGACCTTTGTTATTCTTGAGTATGTAACGGGTTATTCCTGCCTTCCAGAGCGGAACGACGGTGCGCTCGCCAAATGTTTCGGGTGAGTAAACGGTGTAGTCGAACTGTGTTTCTATCAGCCACTTCGCCGTAGGTGTATATTTCAGATCGGTGTACCACTGATGATTCACAAACTGCTGGTCAAGCGCAGTGTTTAGCGACCAGTGTGTTGTGGTGTTGTTCAGTCTGAAACCAAACAAGGCATCCACTTTCTCTTTCCTGCGATTCTCTACGGCAAAATCGCCACCTGCCCGCCAGTCGTTCACGTTATTCAGTACGTCATTCAGATACAGTAACCGCTGCGTGTATCTGGTATTCAGTTTCAGGTTAAATTTGATTTTCAACGGCTTCACGGGCGCTCCAAACTGTATATTCCCCTTTACAGCCGTTTCGTGAGACACGTTCACCGGTGTAATCGTCCGCCTCAGCGTCTCGTCAATACTGGTTGCATTGGTAATCCTGTCTTTGGTGTAGGTTCCGGTTATATTGGCAAAAAACGAGGTGAAACTGAACTGGTCGTACAAGAAGAAGCCCGTTCTAAGTTCGTGTACGTACTCCGGACGAAGCCCGGGATTGCCGATATAGATACTGAGCGGATTGGAATTGTCAACTACCGGCTGCAATTGCTCGGGCGAAGGCTCTGTGAATCGTGTCTGGTAATCTGCATTGAGCCGGGTTCCCGACCTGATTTCGTACTCCCAGTTCGCTGAAGGAAGCAACCGGGCGAAACGCGCGTTAAAGGGCTGGCCGGTGAGCAGGTTTTCGTTGTTCAGCACCGATTGCTGTACGTCGAATCCGGCATTTATTCGCTGTTTACCCCTGTTAACGAGCAGATTGACACCTCCCTTGTCATATCTATAGCCTCTTCTGAACTGGTTGGTCAGGAGGTCATTAAGGCGTTCTCCGCCAGGTACCATATCGTAGAAATCACGGGTATTGGTATTGGAGTAGTTCTGGGTAGAGGCGCTGAATTCAAGGTATTTCTTGCCGCCGACCGGTTCCGTGTATGCGAGAGAAATTCCGGCCTGCGCACCTTTGTCGGTGATGGCCTGTCGCTGTGCGATGGTGTCTGCCATCGTCTGGGGCAGATAGAATGTATTCACGGCATCCAGTAGTCCGTCTGATCCACCGTTATTGGCGTTGAGGGTGGACTGTGCCACCAGCGCCCGGCCTGTTTTCCGGAATTTGCGGCGCCAGGTAACATTCGACCTGATATTGTACCTGTTACCCTCCGACTCATAGTCGCGGGTACCCTGGTTTGACTCGGCTCCGCTGGCCGTATTGGCATAGGAAAGTCCGATATTTTCGAGAAATGAGCCACTGAATCCCCCGCTCGCGCGCACGATAACCTGCTGGAATGAATCTGGTCTGGTTTTGAAATTCAGGTTGAGGTTGTGGCCGTAACTGTTGGTGTACTGATTGGTGCGTTCAAAGTTGGAAAACAATCCCTCGGTACCCAGATTTTGTCTGGAAGTCTCCTGAAAAAGGTCGTTTTTGAACTGGTTGGCGAAGTAGCTGAGGGTGAGTTCTGTGTTTTTGGAAAAATCCTTCGAATAATTCAGTCCTCCCGCCAGTGAAGTTCGGATACCGTTACCCGCCCGTTCATCTGAAAGCGGAATAGAACCGTCATCTATGGAAAAGGAAAAGCCGCCGCCACTCATCATAGCCCCCATTCCTCCCAGCATCTGAATATAATCGTTGAGAGAAAATCCTACTTCATTGGTGTTGTTTGCCATGCCAATCATGGATAATCTGCTGTCCGGGGAAAATCTGTTCAGGTTCATCCGGCCCTCGTATCTGTAATCTGTGCCTGCTCCTGCATCAGCTTTTCCGAAGTACCCGTGTTTGTGGGTCTCCTTCAGTTTCAGGTTGATGGTGCGTTCTTCGTTACCGTCCCTGATTCCGGTCAGTTCTGCCATTTCCGATTGTTTATCGAATACCTGTACCCGGTCAACGGCCTCTGCCGGCAGGTTTTTGGTGGCCACTCTCGTATCCTTCCCGAAAAACTCTTTCCCGTCCACCAGTACGTTCTGCACTGTTTCACCCATTGCTTTTACAGAGCCGTCGCGCTGAACTTCCACGCCGGGCAACTTTTTAAGCAAATCCTCCACCGGAGCACCCGGCTGCACTTTGAATGCGGCTGCATTGTAGTCAACCGTGTCGCGACTGATACGCATGGGGTCGCGTTCTGCACTGATTTCAACGGAGGGCAGAACAGCATTCGATACCGACAGTTTTACCGGATCAAGTGTCAGTTTTTCCTGCGCAGGCTCCAGCGTAAACTCCTTCCATGCGGTGGTGTAACCAACATAAGTGACCTGTAAAAGAAACCTCCCAGGCCCTTTTACGCGAAGGGTGAAATTGCCCGCTGCATCGGTAGCACCAAAAGCGCTCATAACCGAGTCGGGAGTCATGGCAACAACCGTAGCAGCGGGAAGAGGCAGGGCAACAGAGTCTGTTACTATACCTTCGACAACAGTTTTCTGGCTGAAAGCGGTCGTAGTTACCACTGCCAGACAGGCAATCAGTAGAATTTGTTTCATTGAAAAAGCCTTTAGTTGCGCTCTTCGGAAGTTATCTGGATACGGATTCCGCCTCCTTTTCCGCCCATCTCGACGCCCATTTCCTTCAGTTTTTCGTCCTGAATGACCTTGAATTCTTCCTGAGTCATTTTTTTGCCACCCTCCGGAGCTTTTATGTCGCCTTTGGATACTTTTTTCAGGTTAATACCCGTAACGGCGATCGTACGCTGACCGTTTTCCATTTCCATTTCGAGAATCATTCCGGGAAGTTTGCCATAACCTGCCGGACCCGCTGAAACCGGAATTTGTGGAGAGAACCAGGCGACGGTGTTTTCCGAGGTATCCTGTAAAATAGCCTTCTGGCATACATAGTTTCCGATCGTTTTCTGTTCACCGGTGAGTTTCCACTTGCAGTCGCGTGCCTTGCCTGTGATGAGGAAATCGCGGCCGAAAAACTCTTTTTTATTGATAGTCGTCTCTTCGTCCAGATTGGTGTAAAGAGTATTTAGCGGCATTTTCATAACAAAGTGCACCTGATTGCCGTCCTCCTCGTGTTTCATGTCAATATCACCGGCTCCGGGCTTCCCGGCAGCTTCGTAGAGTGCTTCCGACTCGGTAAATGTCAGTTTTTTGTCGTCGTGCTGAGCCGGCGGGATCATTTGTTTCAGTTTTTCGTCTGCCTCGGGCAGTTCGATTTTCAACTGAACGGTTTCGCGGTAAGTGATTTCTCCGGAGGTTTGCGCGCCCGCCTGCGTACAGGCGAAGAGCGCGGTGGCAAGCAGAATGATGTGTTTCATAGCGTCTGTGTGCGTTTTATTCTGCTGCAAAAGTGGAAAAGGGAATTCAGTTGTCATTTCTGACAAGTTGATTTAACCCGTCCTTAACGTCTGTTTTCGACCAGAACAGCTTTTATGATGTATTTCTGCTGTGAATTTTATTGCTGCAGATCTATTTTGCGGCACTTGCCGGCTTCCGTCCAGCTGTGAATGATATGGGCAGCAGAAGGGTCTTTCGTGTCGGCATTTCTCATGTCAGACAGCAAATCAGGAATAGCAGGAGGCTCCTGGTGGCGATTTATGAAACAGAATCCCTTGTAAACACCATTGATTACGGCAACAACGGCCAACTCATCGGCGTCCCTGCCTCTGTCGGTGAGCAGATAACTTCCCTGCAGTCTGCGATCAATCATTTTAAGCGCCAGTTCAACCCGCTCATTGTATGAATCGGGCATCTCCTGACCAATGCAGGCGCCGTGGCACTGTTTGATAGAATGGTGAAAACAGGCGTGTTCCGAGGCGTCGAGGTGGCAAAGGCGATAGCAAAGTTCGAGTTGTTTCACCACGCTCTGCAGGTGCGCGCGCGCGTGCTCGAGCTTGGGATAGGTCGCTACAAGCTGCAGTTTTTTGGCGTTTTTTGTTGAATTCTTTCCGAAAGCCAGTCTGAGATAACCGTTTTCGTCGGTATATGAATATAAAGCACCCTGGTACTGCTTCAGTCTGAGCGCCTTGTTTATTCTGGGTTGCAGTCTCTTGATCTCCGCGCTTTCGTGCAGTAAAGCTACCAGCTCGCTACCCATGACCTCCCAGCTGAAATCGGCCACACCCTGCCTCATCTTTTCTCCTTTCTGCGTCATGTCGGAGAAATGCTCGAAAAGCCGTTTCCTTATATTGATACTCTTGCCCACATAGATTACATGGCCGGAGTCATCGTGCAGGTAGTAAACCCCGCAAGCTTCCGGTGCTTCGTGCAGACGTTCGATGGTAAGACCGGCGGGAAGTCTTGTTTCTTTCACCCCCTTGTTTACCATATCCCTGACAGTGCCTGAGCCCGACTCGAGCATCATTTCAAACAGTCGCGTGGTAGCCAGGGTATCGTCGAGCGCCCTGTGACTCCTTTCTGCGTGAATACCGAAGTGATTTTTCAGGTTGGACAAACTGTAACTCGGCAGTCCGGGGAATACTTTT
>JBEGNB010000189.1:0-18268 GCA_041182785.1 Bacteroidota bacterium | reverse complement strand
ATATCAGTATGCAGTTCTTCGACGACAGACTTTTTCTGAATATCTGGCACAAATATACCGGCCGAACACCCTATTTCTTTGAAGATCAGGGAGAGGTAGTTCCGGGCGAGTCAGCATCCTGGAACCTCATAAATCTATCGGCAGGAACCAGCATACTCAAAAACCGGTTCCGGGTCAACGCGGGAATAAAGAACCTGGCAGGTATCCGGCAAATCAGATCCGGGTCATCAGAACTGGGGCATAATTCCGGCGACAGGATGCTGCCCGTACATTGGGGCAGAACGTATTTTGTCACCCTGACAGGAAATATTGGCTGGTCGGGAAGAGAAAAATAGTCAGTTTGCGGGTGACTTTTCGTCCAGCGTCAGCGTCAGTTCGACTGTAAACTGATCTTCTGACTGACCCGCCTGAAGTGAATAGCGATCCGAGTACAGGAGTTCAAGCTGTCGCTGCACATTTTTGAGTCCGATACCGCCTTTTTCAATAGCCGGATTGGCCTGGGAATCCATAGTGTTCCTGACTGAAAACCGGAGTTCCTTGTCTTTTAGAACGATATCAATACGTATATGTGCCTTCCCTGTGGTACTTCCGGCTCCGTGTTTGAAACTGTTTTCAACAAAAGGCAGTAACAGCAGTGGAGCTATCATTGCCTCCGGATCATCTGTTTTCTCGTGCAGCTCGACAGAAAGCCGGTTGCTGAAGCGCAGTTTTTCAAGTTCGATATAGTCACGGATAACCATTATTTCATCGGACAGAAGAATCTGTGGCGCTCTGCAGTCGTAGAGCATAAACCTCATAATCTTGGACAGCATCATGATGGCATCCGGAGTTTTATCCGATTTTTTTCGGGAAAGCGCGTACAGGTTGTTCAGGGTGTTGAACAGAAAATGGGGATTCGTCTGAGCCCGGAGGAAGCTGAGTTCCGACCAGAGTTTCTCCCGGATCAGTTCCTGTTCAAACTCGATACTTGCGTAGTGTACCCTGACCATCTTGATCGTGGTGGCAGCAGCGAGCGTGATAAAAAGATCAAACATGGTAAGCAGCCATCCTGTCGGATTAAGGATGTAAAACGGCACCATGGGATTGAAAATTGGGTAATATATCCAGCCCAGTATTAATCTGTAAACGGCAGCAGTCAGGATAAATCCGGAAAGCGTAAGTGCCACCAGGATACGCACCTTGCTTCGGTCGAGATACAACGGGATGATATAATAGAATACAAAGTAAACCAGCGCCATTTTGGCCGGCAGGGAGTAAACCTCGTCCGTCATGGCCTTCATCAGATTTTCGGGTAGGGGCTGTTTCGCAAAAATACTGGTCAGTACGGCATTCAGGAATATATATACCAGCCAGAAAATGATATGCAGCGATACCCTTTTTGCGGAAAAACTCATTTTTACAGCCTTCATGACTCCCAGTCTATTTGTTCAAAAGCAGTATGGACATCAAGTGTGTACAGAGAGCGTTCCTTGATTCTGATCTCTTTTATGGGTACTTCCTTGCCGTCAACTGTACATTTTTTAACAAATGCAGGGAACCCCACCAGATACACCTTCAACCTGGAGTAACAGGGAATATAATCACCTTCCATTCGCTTTCGCAGCATAAAGGATCTGTCGGTACCCGTTGTTTCAAAGACCGTCAGCCTGAAGTGATTGTTGTAATAGTCGTATCCCTCGCCGGCATCTTCATACAAATGGCTGGTTTCAGTTCCATTCTTGTAGTATATGTACAGGGTCAGTTCTGCAAAGGGCTCTGCCGTATGCTGCCGGGCCGGATAAATTGGCAGAACTGCACCCTCCCTCACAAAAAAAGGAATCTGTTCGAGCGTTACACTGACAAAAACATCTCCGCGGCACAACTGACCAGTCCAGAAGTAATACCAGTTTCCTTTGGGCAGATATACGCCCTGCCGCTGCACTTTGGGTTGAACAACCGGACTTGCCAGTATGTGTTCACCGAACAGGAAATCTCTCTCCAGATCGAAAAGTTTGGGATCTTTCTGATCAGCGAACATCAGATGCCGGATAACAGGCGTTCCGTCGAGCGAATGTCGCCACAAGGCTGTATAAAGGTTTGGAAGCAAAAAGTACCTGAGTTCAATAGCCTTTTTATTGAGCTCAGTGAACCTGTCGCCAAATGACCAGGGCTCCTGGTCGTTGATATGCAGTGCAGGATCTGTCAGTTCGGCCTCATCGGCTGGCAACGCATCTCCGCTTGAATGCTGCCCCATGCTGTGCACGCGCATCAGCGGGTGAAAAACAGCCAGTTGCAGCCAGCGCAGAAAGAGTTCTCCGTCAACGTTACCCGCAAAACCGCCCACATCCGTCCCGCAATGCGAAAAACCGGACACTGAAAGCCGCTGACACTGTATGTTGGCAATCTGCAGGTGCTCCCAGGTAGAGAAATTGTCGCCCGTCCAGACAGAGCCAAAGCGCTGACTGCCCGAATAGGCGGCACGCGTGAGCAGGAAAGGACGCTTTTGAGGCTGCAGCTTCCTGAGGCCCTCCCATGAAGCCCTGCACATCTGCTGTCCGTATATATTGTGTGCCTTGCGGTGACTTGCTCCGTATCCCTCGTAATGGTGCACTACATAATCAGGCAGTGTTTTGTGATTGACGTGAAAAACGGCAGGCTCGTTCATATCGTTCCAGAAACCGCTTAACCCGGTTTCGTTATACAGATCTTCGTACAATTTACCCCACCAGGTTCTCACCTCCGGATTGGTGAAGTCGGGAAAGGCACAGAAACCGGGCCAGACAGGTCCTTTTGCCACTTCGCCATCAGGCGTCCTGACAAACATATCTTTCTCCAGTCCTTCCCGGTAAACAAAATACTCACTGTCTTCCTTGATTCCGGGGTCAATCATTGCCACTGTATGGAAACCCTGTTCGCGGAGCGAGGCCACCAGTGCCTTCGGATCCGGAAAATGTTTGCGATTCCAGGTAAAACACCTGTATCCTTCCATGTAGTCGATATCCAGATAAATGGCGTCACAGGGGATACTTCTTCGTCTGAATTCAGCGGCAATGGCCTGCACCCTGCTCTCCGGGTAGTAACTCCACCGGCACTGGTGGTAGCCGAGTGCCCAGATGGGCGGCAATTCGTGCACGCCCGTGAGTTGTGCGTACGCGCGCGAGACCTGCAGCAACTCCGGGCCGTAAATGAAATAGTAGTTCAACTCTCCACCTTCAGCAGAAAAGCGGGTAACTCCCTTCCCCTCTGAATCAAAATCAAAGCGCGTACGATACGTGTTGTCGAAAAAAATACCGTACGCCACATCCTGATGGAGTGCGTAATAAAACGGCACCGCCCGGTACATGGCATCGCTGTCACGACCAAAGCCGAACGAATCGGTACACCAGTTCTCGTACACCTTTCCTGCCAGATTAACCCCGCATGCCTTGTCGCCAAGCCCGATGAACACCTCCTTTTTCAGGGCTTTTTTCTCCATGGCTACTTCACACCATCCCTTCATAATGGTACGGCGTGCCGAGTATCCGCCCGCATCCTCGCAAACAGTCTGGTCGAGCTGGTTGTAAAACTTGACACGCAGATCGCTCCTGGAAATCACCACCTGCAGATCCGCGGATTCGAGCAGGTACTCAGACTCGTTTTCGTTGAGAATAACGGTTACTTTCTGCGGAGCAAAATCGGGGGAAACAGCATAAGAGAAATCGGGACTGTATGTGCCGTCGGGACTGTATCTCAGCCGTATAATATCGGGTGCCAGCACCTGAACACGGAGCGTGACTCCATTATCGCATACAAATTCATAGGCTCCGTCTTTCCAGCGGACAGCAGTAACCTGACCGGGTGAAATATCCTGATACACATCATCGTACCGTTCACTCACACTCGCCTCCGCCATGGAAATCATCGCGGGACGAACAGGAACTACTTCCGGGATAGGGGCAGATGGTTTGGATGGTTCTTCCATAGCTATTCTATTACGCTGCAAAAATCGCTCTTTTTATCCTGTTGAAAGGAAAAACATTTTTTCATGCGAAATATACGGGGAACTCCTACATTTGCGCGTGCTTCGGCACCAGAGCAAGAGATATCCGCAACAGATTTTCCCGGGGGACATCTCTTCTCATACAATTCTAATCCGGTTTTTAAGTATGGCCAAACTGGCGGCTCTGGTAACAGGGTTGCCAGTTTGTGTTTTCGGGCGCATCCGTTCCATGCAATATGCCCAGGCCGCCTGTGTAAATCGTAAAATACAATTAATAACTGGAAAAAACTATCAGAAAATAATATTGTTTGTATTTTTACTTTTTTTCGGATTAATCAGCGGCACAATGAAGTATCCTGTATCAGCGTTTTTATTCATCATGGCGTTCACCCTGCAGGCTCAGTCCGGCCTGATAGGCTATTACAGTTTTTGTAACTGCAATGCGAACGACAACAGCGGGAATAACCTGCACGGAACCATCAAGGGCAGCCCTGAGTGTACCTCCGGACAAAGAGGCGAAGGGTTGCTGTTCAACCAGACTCCCGGCTCGAACGGCTGCGGACAAAATGGCGGTGAATATGTTCAGCTGCCCACTATAGATCCCATCTGGGAAAATGGCTTCACAGTTTGTGCCTGGGTGCGATTCGACAACCTGGCCTATTACGAAAGAATTATTGATTTCGGCAACAACTCCGGCGACAGCGGAGGTATGCCCATCTGGTTTGGCCGGGAGGGCTCTTCCAATAACCTGACACTCGAAAGCTGGATATCCAGCAACGGCTCCGTCAACCGGAGCACAGGAAGACTGGTAGCCCCCAACGCCATCACCAATGGCAGTATCGAATATTATTGTGCCACTATCAGCGGCGATTCGATGAAAATATACGTCAATGGGGTACTGAAAGCTCAGAAAAAGGGACATCCGATCAAAAATGTCAGCCGTACCAAAAATTTCATAGGCCGCTCCAACTGGTGCGGCAATGATCCCGACTTCAAGGGTTTCATGGACGAGGTGCGCATCTATAACAGAGCACTCTCCGAGGCGGAAATTAACTCACTATACCTCCAGACTCCCACTTTTGGAGAATATCAGCACCAGATCTACGCCGGAATGAGTGTCCCGTTGTCAGCAACGGGCGGTATTAACTACCAATGGTGGCCCGGCGAAAGCCTGAGTGATTCCACCATTGCCAATCCGGTGGCCTCTCCCCTGCACACCACAACGTACAAGTGCCGCGTCACAATGCCCGACGGGTGTATCTACGAAGACTCCCTCACCATCGAAGTACTGCGCGTAGGCTGTCAAAGTGAATGTACTGGTCAGCTGGGCGACAATATCTTCCCGAACGGGGATTTCGGATCAGGTGCACCCAACATACTCCCGGTCAACCCCGGTATAGCACCTGGCTATATCTACACCACCAATCCGCCACCCAACGACGGGCGCTACACCGTGACAAACAACACAGCTCCCTGGGGATCATTCGCCGGCAACTGGATCAATATTCAGGACAACGGTCCCGAACCCAACGGATATATGATGGTGGTGAACGCCAGTATTTCACCCGGTCTGTTTTATGAAAAAACAGTCAGTGTCTGCGAGAACACCCTCTATGAGTTCTCCATAGATGTGATCAATATGCTGGAGAGTTTTGTGTCCGGTATCCGGCCTAATGTATCTTTCCTGATTGACGGTATTGCTCTGTGTGAAACCGGAGATATTCCAAACGATGAAACCTGGCGAACCATCCGGTTTTCATTTTACACCGCTCCCGGACAAACAACAGTAAAGCTGGCACTCCGGAACAACGCACCCGGAGGTAATGGCAACGACCTCGCCCTCGACAATATCTCTTTCCGCGCGTGCGGACCCGAGATTACCATTCCCGGCCCTGTTTTTGAATTCTGTGAAGGGGTGCCTGTCTCTATGCAAGCAGTCATTGCAAACTCTCCTTACACCAACGGTTCCGTATATCAGTGGCAGGTCAACAGCCCGGGTGGCTGGACGGACATTCAGGGTGCCAACAACCCGGAATACACCGAAACAGTACCAGTTGACAATGCACAATATCGTTTGCTAGTCTCCAGTTCATCGCTCAACATCAGTCTGGAGAACTGCCGGGTTGAGTCGCAGGTAATCACCTTGAAAAAACTGCCCGCCCTGCAACCTCAACTTCAGTCAGCCAACGTAAACTGTTTCGGCGCAAACAACGGCTCTGTAACGCTCGCCGGAGTAACAGGAGTGCCGCCTTTCTCCATCCTGTGGAGTAATTCCGACACTACCAGTCAACTGACAAACCTGGCGCCGGGCTTCTATACCGCCACGCTGACCGACAGCAAGGGCTGTACTGGAATTTCCACAGCTGAAATCACGGAGCCCCCTGTGCTGAACTCGCTGACCAGTGTAGTAAACGTATCCTGCTTCGGATTGAGTAACGGCTCAACTGAATCTGTCCCGAGCGGTGGCACGCCTCCCTACACATACCTGTGGAGTACCGGCACCGATACATCGGCAGTGAACAACCTGACTGCCGGCGTGTACGAGCTTACCCTGACCGATGCCAACGGGTGCTCACTCGCACAGTCACTCACCGTAAACCAGCCGGATCTGCTTGTTGTACAGTCGGATTCTGTGAACGCCTCCTGTTTCGGTTTCAGTAACGGAACCGTTGAGACAACCGCCTCCGGAGGTACGCCCCCCTATAGTTATTTATGGAGTACCGGCAGCGACACGTCACTCGTAAACGGCCTCGCAGCGGGAACCTATGACATAACCATCACCGATACCAATGGATGCTCGCTGTCACAGTCCATTACTGTCAATCAGCCGGATCAGCTCACCATACAATACGGCACCACACCTGTTTCCTGTTTCGGCCTGAGCAATGGTACTGCGCAGGTTACTGCAACAGGCGGCACTCTACCCTATTCCTATATATGGAACAACGGTGAAATCACCCCTGACATCGAAAATCTTGGAGCAGGACTCTATGAGGTAACCCTCACCGATGCCAACGGGTGCCTGCTATTACAGTCAGTCACGGTAAATCAGCCCGCCCTGCTCGATGCGCAGTTAGCGGCCAACTCAGTCACCTGCTTTGGTTTGAGTAATGGTACCGCACAAATAACAGCAGGAGGAGGAACCCCACCCTACCTGTACAGCTGGAGCAACGGAAGCACTGCGCCATCAATCCAGAACCTGCCAGCCAGCAGTTACAGTGTCACCGTGACAGATGCCAACGGATGCTCACAGGTGAAATCAGTTGCCGTAAACCAGCCTGATCTGCTCACCGCAGTAACTTCAACAACCAATACCACCTGCTTCGGGTTCACCAACGGCACCGCACAAATCAGCGTAAGCGGCGGAACCGGTCCTTTCAGCTATCAGTGGAGTAACGGCAACAACACGCCGGCCTCCCAGTCGGTGCCGGCAGGCTCCTACACTATCACGGTAACTGACGCCAACAACTGCACGCTGACACGCAGTTTTGTGATCAGCCAGCCAGCACCTTTGCTCATTTCGGGTACGGTCAGTGCCGCTTCCTGTTTCGGCAGCAGCAACGGGTATGTCCAGACTACCGCCATTGGCGGCGTTCCACCCTATTCTTATAACTGGAGTACCGGCGGAAATACCACCGTTCTGCAGAATCTAAGCCCGGGCACTTACACCGTCACGCTGACAGACAATCAGAATTGTACTTCCACCGAGTCATATACCGTCACCCAGCCTACGCAGCTGTTGCTCCAACAGTCCGGCGCAGTTCATATCCAGTGCTACGGTCTGAGCGACGGAGCAGTATCTGCCATTGCAACCGGTGGCACCCCTCCCTACAGTATGCTCTGGAATACCGGACAGCAGACCATGGAGGTAAGCAATCTGCCGGCCGGCCTGTACACAGCAACTGCAACAGACGCCAACTCCTGTACCACAACAATCAGTATCAATCTTGAACAACCACCCCTGCTTGGTGTGGCACTGACTGCCGCCGATCCTGTATGCACCAACTCCGACGGATCGGTAGTGGCCTCCGCAACGGGCGGGGTTCCGCCCTACGGATACCAGTGGGCTACCGGCCAGCTTACAACAGAAATCAGCAGACTGGATGCCGGACTGTATGCCGTAACGGTAACAGACGATAAAAACTGTACCGTGAGCGGAGAAACATACCTTCAGGATGCCGTACTGCCAGTAGTCAGTCTGGGCGACGACATCACACTCAATCTCGGAGAGGAAATCAAAGCGGTTGCCCTGTCGAATATGCCCGGCTCGCGCATTGAATCGTACGCCTGGGATGGCGATGCCGGTGTACAGGATTGCGCAGACTGCCGGTATCTGGAGTTTATCCCGCTGGAAGACGGGTGTCAGACCGTTATTATCACCACCACAGACGGTTGCGTTGCCACCGATGAAGTCTGTTACCGGGTGAACACTCCCCGCCGCATTTACTTTCCCAATGTATTCAGTCCGAACGACGACGGAGAGAACGACTTTTTTCACCCCTTCTCGGATGCCTCCGTGAAGACAATCCGGTTCATGACGATTTACGATCGCTGGGGCAACAAGTTGTATCACAACGAGAATTTCAGTCCGAACGACTCCGTTGCCGGCTGGGACGGACAGTCTGCCGGAAGAGACATGAACAATGCCGTGTTCATCTGGGTAGCTGAAACCGAGTTTATTGACGGGCAAATCAGGTTGTACAAGGGGGATGTAACACTGATTCGGTGAGTAAAACCGTCTGTACTTGAAATTTCCCGGTGAAAATTGCAACTTTGCACCCCCGGAAATTGTCATACATCCGGAAACCAGTCAACCATGCAATTTCTATTTCCCGGATTTCTCGCGGCATTGGCCGTCATAGCCATACCTGTTATTATTCACCTGTTTTACTTCCGCCGCTTCAAGCGCGTATATTTCACCAATGTACGCTTTCTGAAGGAAGTAAAGGAGGAAACCAGCAACAGACAAAAGCTGCGCAACCTGCTTGTGCTCCTCATGCGCGCACTGGCGATAGCAGCCATGGTGCTGGCTTTCGCCCAGCCCTTCATACCACTGCAGGACGGCCTGAAAAAGGGTCAGAAAGCTGTCAGCGTTTATATTGACAACTCATTCAGCATGAATGCATTGTCGCAGGATGCTCCCCTGGTGGAACTGGCCAGGCAACGCGCCCGCGATATCATCTCTGCCTACAGCGTGGAAGACAGGTTTCAGATACTCACCAATGATTTTGAAGGCCGCGACCAGCGACTCGTCAGCAAAGAAGATGCGCTCGGAAGAATCGAGGAAATCAGAACAAGTCCGGCATCCCGCGACCTGTCGAAAGTGCTCCTCAGGCAACAGCAATGTCTGAGCACCGGCAAACAGGAAAACAGAATCTCGTTCCTGATCAGCGACTTCCAGCAGAACATCAGCGATATGACCAGCTTCCGCGACAGTCTGATGGAAGTAAACCTGGTGCCCATGCGCGCCGTGCAGGAGCGCAATATCTCCATTGACAGTGCCTGGTTCGAGAGTCCTGTACAAATACTGAATCAGCCCTCCAACCTGTACGTGCGCATCAGCAATCGCAGCGACGAACAGGCAGATGACGTACGGATCACCCTGCGCCACGACGGACAAACCAAGCCTGTGGGCTCTGTTTCAGTACCGGCGAGAAGTAACCGGCTGGATACCATTCCCTTTAATATTCTACATGCCGGCTGGCACGAGGCCAGGGTATCGGTAACCGACTATCCCGTACAGTTTGACGACGACTACTACCTCTCCTTCTATGTGGCCGAACGGGTGAATATTCTCTCCATCAACGGAAACCAGCCCAACAAATTTATCACCAATGCATTTCTCGGGGCCCGGTACGTAAACGTTGCCAACGCGGATGCCCGATCGCTCGACTACTCAAAGTTTTCCGATTATCAGCTGATTGTTCTCCATGAAATACCCGTTATTTCTTCCGGATTGGCGTCAGAACTGAAAAATTTCGCCCAGAATGGCGGCAATGTGCTGGTTTTTCCCGCTCAGAATGCAGACCTGAACTCGCTCAATGCCCTGTTGCAACTGTTTGGCGCGGGCACTGCCGGCGGATTCGAAGCAGCCCAGCGACAGGCCAGCCAGATCAATACAGATGCGTTCATTTTCCGCGATGTATATCTGAACAAAAGTGCCAACCTCCGTCTCCCGACCACGCAGGGCAACTATAAACTCCCTCCGGCAAGCGGCGAGCAGATGATAACCTACCGCGACGGAACAGCCAATATGGCCCGTTATTCAGCCGGGGAGGGCGCCCTCTATGTCTCTGCATCGCCCCTGAACGAGCAGATAAATGACCTGGTGAGAAATGCGGAGATATTCGTGCCAATGCTGTTCAAAATGGCCATAGCCGGCTCAAAAGGACAGCAGATCGCCCATACTATTGGCCGTGACGAGACCCTCGAGTCCAGGCACCAGGTATCCACCCGCGGCGAAACGATTTACAAACTGGCACTGGTAGATCCGAATACCGGCCAGCAACAGCAAAATCAGCCGGAAAACGGACTGGCGGCCAACGAGTTTATACCCGAACAGCGCATATTCGGATCCAAAGTGCTGCTTACTCCGGGTACACAGGTGCGCGACGCCGGCTGGTACAGGCTGCGACTGCAGGCAGACAGCACTCTGGCAGAATTCGCCTATAACTACGACCGGAAGGAAAGCGACCTGACGTACAAATCTGCCGAAGAACTCGCGGCAGGACTACCCTCCAATTTCAAAGTACTGAATGAGAGCGCCGAGGCCAACTTCGGACAGGTTGTGCAGGAACAGGAACGAGGCATCGTACTGTGGCGCTGGTGCGTTATTTTCGCGCTGCTCTTCCTCGCACTGGAGGTACTGCTGCTGCGTTTCCTGAAATAAACTGACCATCCATGAAAGCATACCACGACCTGCTCAGGCATATCCTCGAACATGGTACCCGGAAATCGGACCGAACCGGAACCGGAACCATCAGTGTTTTTGGCTATCAGATGCGCTTCAACCTGCAGGAGGGCTTTCCGCTGCTCACCACCAAAAAGGTACACCTGAAAAGTGTGGTTCACGAGTTGCTGTGGTTTCTGCAGGGCGATACCAACATCAGGTACCTGAAAGAAAACGGAGTGAGTATCTGGGATGAGTGGGCCGATGAGAATGGCAACCTGGGCCCGGTGTACGGAAAACAGTGGCGTTCCTGGGCTGCTCCCGATGGCCGTGTCATTGACCAGATCACCGAAGTGGTGGAAACCCTCAAAAAGAATCCAGACAGCCGGCGTATTATCGTTTCTGCCTGGAACCCGGCCGATCTGCCCGATATGGCGCTGGCGCCCTGCCACTGCCTGTTCCAGTTCTATGTGGCAGATGGCAAACTGTCTTGTCAGCTCTACCAGCGCAGCGCCGATGTGTTCCTCGGTGTGCCGTTCAACATCGCCTCGTACGCACTGCTCACACTCATGCTCGCGCAGGTGTGCGATCTGCACCCGGGCGAATTTGTCTGGACAGGCGGCGATACGCACCTGTACCTCAACCACCTCGAACAGGTGGAACTTCAGTTGTCCAGAGAATTCCGGAAACTGCCCCAAATGCAGATAAATCCGGCAGTAAAAGATATTTTCGGCTTCAAGTACGATGATTTTGAGCTTGTTGGCTACGACCCCTGGCCCGGTATCAAGGCGCCAGTGGCTGTTTAACCCGATACGGAAATAGTTAAACGATCGTTAAAATCAAATCGGCAGTTTGGAAAGATGCTTGAGCACCATGCATCTTTGCAACAGTTCTTTACAAGACGTGCCCACAAGGCACAGACTTATCCAGAAAGGCAGAGGGACCGGCCCGTTGAAGCCTTGGCAACCTGACTTCGCTTGGCGCAAGCGAATTTAAGGTGCCAATTCCGTTTCCGATTATTCGGAAGCAGATAAGTCGGAAGGCAAATGCCAGTTTCTATGCGCAAGAAATTGTCCCTTCCGGCTTGTCGGAGGGGATTTTTTATTCCCCCCGGCAAGCAGCATACAACAACCCGGCATCCAGGCTTTTTCGGTAAGTTTTTTCTGGTTCACCATTAAAAACATCGAAAAAATGCAGGAAATCACCAAAATCATCCATTCACTCCCCGTTGATCCGCTCACAGGATCCATCTCCACGCCCATTTACCAGACGGCCACTTTCGTACAGGAGGCTCCCGGCGAACACAAGGGATTCGACTATGCCCGTTCCAACAACCCCACCCGTCAGGTACTCGAAAATCTGATTGCACAACTCGAACACGGACAGCGCGGACTGGCATTTGCTTCCGGACTGGCAGCGATAGACTGCGTGCTCAAGCTGCTCAGCGCTGGTGATGAAATTGTGGCGGTAGATGATATTTACGGCGGTTCATTCCGGCTCTTCACGCATGTCTATGAGAAATTCGGTATCAAGATTACTTATACCGATACTACCGACGCCCAGAACGTACTGAAGGCACTCTCCCCGCGCACAAAGCTGGTCTGGCTGGAATCGCCCACCAACCCCACACTCAAAATATCCGATATTGAAGCCATTGCCCGGTATGCCCACGCCGCCGGGGCCCTGCTGGTGGTGGACAACACCTTCTGCAGCCCGGCCATACAGACTCCGCTCACACTGGGCGCCGACATCGTGATTCACTCCGCCACCAAGTACCTGGCAGGGCACTCCGATGTGATCGCTGGCCTGCTGGCTGTAAAAGATCAGGAACTGGGCGACCGGCTGAAATTCATCCAGAATGCCAGTGGCGGCATCCTGGGGCCGTGGGACAGCTGGCTGACCATTCGCGGCATAGAAACGCTGCCGCTGCGTATCGAGGCTCACTCGCGCAACGCCCTCGCGGTCGCGCAGGCGCTGCAGGCGCACGAGGCCGTGGCCGAGGTGTATTATCCCGGATTGCCCTCGCACAAGAACCACGATGTGGCTGCACGTCAGCAGCGCCACTTCGGAGGTGTGGTGTCATTCAAACTGAAAGAAGATACACTTGAGGCGGCGAAAGCCTTCGCTACCGCTACCAGTCTGTTCAAGCTGGCTGAAAGTCTGGGAGGCGTGAAAAGTCTGGTCTGTCATCCTGCCACGATGACCCACAAGAGTATTCCCGCAGAAAAACGCCACGCCAGTGGTGTGAGCGACTCACTGATTCGCCTGTCCTGCGGTATTGAGGGTGCTCAGGATCTCGTGCAGGACGTATTACACGCCCTCGCTGTTTGTCAGGAAACCGTAGAAACTGCCTGTTAACCGGATAATTTCCACTTGTACATGAAAATAGGACTTTTTGGTTTTGGCTGTGTAGGCCAGGGCCTCTGGAAGGTATTGCACGAAACAAGGGGGGTGAAAGCGGAAATTGGCCGGATTTGCATCAAAAACCCCGAAAAGCCGCGCCCCCTGCCCGCTCACTTCTTCACCACCAACCCCGACGACATCCTGAATGACCCCGATATTGACATCGTGGTGGAACTGATAGATGACGCAGAAGCGGCTTTCAAACTGGTATCCGCAGCACTGGAAAGGGGCAAATCGGTAGTAACGGCCAATAAAAAGATGATAGCCCACCACCTGCCCGAGCTGCACGCGCTGCAGCAGAAGACGGGGGCTTCATTGCTGTACGAAGGGGCCTGCTGCGCCAGTATTCCCATCATCCGGAACCTGGAGGAATACTATGACAACGACCTGCTGACTTCAGTGGAGGGTATTTTCAATGGTACCACGAATTATATCCTGAGCAAGGTTTTTGAGGAAAACAAGTCGTTTGACGAGGCCCTGCGTCTGGCACAGGAAAACGGCTTCGCCGAGAGCGATCCGCGCCTCGACCTGGAGGGGTTCGATCCGAAATACAAGTTGTGTATCCTGTTGCTGCATGCTTTCGGAGTATTTGTGGAGCCGGAGTCGGTTTTTCACTTCGGTATTCACCGGCTGAATGCCTTCGACGCAGAGTTTGCGCGCAGACGCGGGGGGAGTCTCAAGCTGGTTGCCCGCTGCTACCGGCAAGGTGACCAGGTTGGGGCCTATTGTATCCCGCGGTTTGTTCCGGGCAACCACCGGTACGCCTCCGTGCGGAATGAGTACAACGCTGTGACACTGGAAAGCGCCTTTTCAGAGCAGCAGGTGTTTGTAGGAAAGGGGGCAGGCGACAAACCTACCGGTTGTGCCGTATTGTCTGACATATCGGCTCTTCGCTACCAGTACAAGTATGAGTACAGGAAATGGCAGCAGAATGGCTCATTTTTCAATACCAGCGATACAGAACTGCAACTCTATGTTCGGTACAGCACAGGGGTTAATGTGGCTGATTCCGATTTCACGGAGATAACAGAGCGGTTCATGTCCGGGGATACGCACTATACCATAGGGCGTATCCCTGTCAGGAAACTGCAGCAGGCCGCATGGCTTGGCGACCCAAGGGTGAGTGTAGTGGAAATAAACTGAAATCAGGGTGTGTCTGAAAACACTGTTGAGTTCGAAAACAGTATTTTTCAGACACACCCCCTAGTTCAGGAGATCGCGCATATCGTCGTCGTCATCGTCATCCATTTCACCGGCCAGATAATCTTTGAAGAACAGTCCCGTTTGTACCCGCTCGCGGCTGAGCACATCGAAAGCAGCCAGTCCATGCAGCACCAGTTCCATGAACACATTCAGATCGGCTTCACTGGTGTTGCTGGTTTCTGCCAGCTTCTTGAGTCCTGCGACCTTGTTCAGTGCTGCCATGTACTCGGCTTCAGTCATATTGGCCATGACATCGGCGATATTTCCACCGGCGAACCAGGCCTTCACCACACCGTACGGGTCGCGCTCCTGTCCGCGCTTTTGTTTAAGGGGATTCGGGAAGTACAGCACGAACAACCGCTTGATACCTTCGCTGATCAGGTGGGTAGCAACGGCCTGTGGTCCCTCCTGTTCGCCTTCATATACCATCTCCACCTTTCCGGTGATAGCGGGAATTACGCCCCAGAAGTCGGAAATACGGGCAGTGGTATGTGTTTCGCCGTTCAGCAGGGCACGGCGTTCTGCCGCGGCATACAGATTTTCATAGGCGGCGATAGTGAGACGGGCGCTTACACCGCTTTTGGCATCAACGAATTCACTTTCGCGGGCAGCAAAAGCAATTTCCTCCACCAGCTCCTTCAGAATTTCGGGTACGTACACCATATCCTCCTGCTCTTTCGGGATGCGGGCCTCCTGTGTGGTGATTCGCCTTCCGACGTCAACCGTTTCCGGGTAGTGGGTAGTGATCTGACTTTCTATACGGTCCTTGAGCGGAGTGATGATACTGCCGCGGTTGGTGTAGTCCTCCGGGTTGGCTGTGAACACGAATTCCACGTCGAGGGGCAGCCTCAGCTTGAAGCCGCGGATCTGCATGTCTCCTTCCTGGAGTACGTTGAAGAGCGACACCTGAATACGGGCCTGCAGGTCAGGCAGCTCGTTAATCACGAACAGGCACCTGTGTGAACGCGGAATGAGTCCGAAGTGGATGACCCGCTCATCGGAGTAAGGCAGGCGCAGGTTGGCGGCCTTGATAGGATCCACATCACCTACCAGATCGGCGATACTCACATCGGGGGTAGCCAGTTTTTCCACATAGCGCTCGCTCTTGTGGAGCCATTCTATCGGGGTATTGTCGCCGTGTTCGGCAATCAGGTCTTTGGCAAAGCGGCTGATGGGGTGCATCGGATCATCGTTCAGCTCACTGCCGGCCACAATCGGGATATAGGGATCGAGCAGGTTGATCAGCAGGCGCGCGATGCGCGTTTTCGCCTGTCCGCGCAGACCGAGCAGCAGGATATTGTGGCGGCTCAGTACAGCTCTTTGCACATCGGGCAGTACTGTATCGTCGAAGCCGTAGATACCGGGGAATACCTCCTCCTTGTTCCTGAGTTTTTCGATCAGATTCTGGCGGAGTTCGTCTTTTACAGAGCGCGGCTTGTAACCGGATTTTTTCAGGTCACCGAGCGTGCGGATTTGAAGCAGGTGGTTCATGGCGTTTGAACAGTATTTCGGATGAAAGGTTCAATTTAAGACAGTATGGAGTATAAAAGCGTCTCGCCGGGTCAAAAATGGTTCATTTTCGACCCGGCGAGAAATTCCGGAACAAATGGGTATGACTCCCCGGTTCCTTATAAGTGTATTACTTCGCCATAAGCAGCAGCGGCAGCTTCCATGATGGCTTCGCTCATAGTCGGGTGCGGGTGTATAGATTTGATAATCTCATGGCCGGTCGTTTCCAGTTTGCGGGCAACCACCACCTCGGCAATCATCTCTGTCACGTTGTAACCGATCATGTGAGCGCCCAGCCACTCGCCGTATTTCTTGTCGAAAATAACCTTCACGAAGCCCTCCGGATGACCGGCGGCCTTGGCCTTGCCACTGGCCATGAACGGGAATTTACCCACTACCACTTCGTAACCAGCCTCTTTGGCGGCCTGTTCGGTATAGCCGACCGAGGCAATTTCGGGGATGCAGTACGTGCAGCCGGGGATATTGTTGTAATCCACGGGTTCCGGGTGGTGTCCGGCTATCTTTTCCACACAGGTGATACCCTCTGCGCTCGCCACGTGCGCGAGCGCCTGCGTGGGCAGTACGTCGCCGATGGCATAAACGCCGGGAACATTGGTCTGGTAGTATTCATCCACCTTGATGTAGCCGCGTTCGGTGACAATACCGAGCTCTTCGAGACCGATATTTTCGATATTGGGCGTAACACCGGCAGCGCTTAGCACCACATCACACACGATGGTTTCCGTTTTTCCATCCTTGCGGTTTTTCATGTTCACCTTGATTTCCTTGCCCGAGGTATCAACCGATTCTACAGCCCAGCCGCCATACACCTTGATACCCTTTTTGGTGAAAATCTTGCCCAGCTCTTTGGAGATGTCGGCGTCTTCACGCGGAACGAGACCCTGCTCCATGAACTCGACGATGCTCACCTCGGTGCCCATGGTATGATAGAAGTAGCCAAACTCGACACCGATGGCGCCTGCACCCACCACCACCATGCGTTTGGGTTGCTTTTCGAGTGTCATGGCCTTGCGGTACTCAATGATTTTTTGTCCGTCAACAGGCAGGTTGGGGAGTTGCTTCGCCCGGCCACCCGTAGCGATGATGATATTCTTTGCGGAATACTCGGTTGTTTTACCTTCTGTATCCGTTACCGACACCCTGGGTCCGGCGACGAGGCGTGCATGACCCATAATAACCGTAATCTTGTTCTTTTTCATCAGAAACTGAACACCTTTGCTCATCCCGTCGGCCACACCGCGGCTGCGTTTTACCACCGCGTCGAAATCTGCCGTTGCTTTGGAAACCTTGATACCGAAATCTTCTGCATGATTCAGATAGTCGAAGACCTGCGCACTCTTCAGAAGCGCCTTGGTGGGAATACAACCCCAGTTCAGGCAAATACCCCCGAGGTTTTCGCGTTCGATAACTGCCACATTCATACCCAGCTGGGAGGCACGAATGGCCGCAACGTACCCGCCGGGGCCGCTGCCTATTACGATCAGATCAAAATTCATTGGTCGAAATGTTAATTTGTTATGTGTAACTGTACCGCAGTTGTGCTGTCCGGACAGTTACAATTTGACTGGTTGGAACAGGGTGATGTAAAAAACAACGCAAAGGTACTTTTGATCTGAGTATCGGCCTCAAAATTTTCTACCTTTGTCTGAATGGAATATGAAAAAACCGGAATTTTGTTTTGGAAGGCGCTTTTTTTCGCGCTTTTGCCCGCATATTGCGTGCTGTATGCACCCTGTGGGGTAAACGAAACCGACGGAGGATTCCTCACCGGACTCGCCTGGCAGGTGCTGAACGGCAAGCTGCTGTATCAGGACATTATATATGTACGACCGCCACTGCCCGTTCTGTTGCGCGCGCTCGAGTTGAAATTCCTGCCAGCAACCATCTCCGAACTCGGGATGCGCTGGATTTTCTATCTGGAGGTATGGCTTTACGCGTACATGGGTGCGCGCCTGCTCGCGAAGGGCAACCGGATGTGGCTGATAGCCGTATTCGGATTTCTTTTGTCGGTCCATAACTACTCGCCCAAGTCGTGGCACACCACCGACGGCATATTCTTTTCCACACTGGGTGCTTTTATGCTGCTGGGTGAAAAACGAACCACCTGGAGGGCACTCGCGGGCGGTGTGGCACTGTTCGCAGCACTGCTCTGCAAACAGTCGTTCTATCCGCTGGCAGCGGCTGCCGTGGTTGTGCTTTTTGCAGACAAATCCCTTTCCCGCCAGTCCAGACTGGCCTTTTCAGCAGGTTTTGCCTGTGCTGCAGCTGTTTTTTATGGATTATTG